>CAMLLA010000266.1 GCA_946480525.1 uncultured Asticcacaulis sp.
AAGATCAGGGTGTTGGACCGGTCCTCGATGGCCGTCGCGCTGGCGGTCGAGCCGACGCCCGAAGCACGGAGGCTGGCGCTCTCGCCGATCGAAATCGACGGCAGGGATGCGCCCGACGCGACGGTCACGGCCTTTGCGGTGGTATTGCCGACGGTCGAATAGACGTCGTCGTCATCGACGGTCGTCGCCGTCGTGGTCGTGGCGCCGATCGCGCCGGTGATGTCGAGGCGGGGTGTGTTGGCGCCGCTCATCAGGGCAAGCGCTGTCGTATTGCCGCCGTAGCCCGTCGAAGCGATGGATCCGGAGACGCCGATGCCGTTGGCGATGCTGACGTTGTGGCCCATTCCGCCCAGCTGGACGGCGGTCGAATCGACACCGGAATAGATGCCGTAGGCGCTGATGGACCCGCGCACGAGCAGGCCATAATTGACGTCGGGTGGATCGATGGCCGTACTGGTATAGGTCAGGCCGCCTACGCTGATATTTGCGTCGGCCGAACCGATACGCAGGGCGGGTGCGCCGCCATACTGCGTCAGCGACGCGGTTGTCTGGGTCGTATCCGTCAACCCGTCGCCGTCCTCATCTGTATTGTCGTCGACGGTGCTGGTGACGTAGGTCCCGAACAGAATGCCATTTGCCACATCACCGGAGATCGACATCAGCGGGCCGGATTGCAGCAGGTTCAGCGCCGGATCGAGCCCGGCCAGGGTATCGCTGTCGAGCGCCGCGGTCGTCGAATAGCCGGTCCCGCTATAGCTGCCGTCGACGATCAGCGACCCACCGATCGCGCCATTCAGCGTGACGGCCGAACTGTTCTGACCCCATATGCCTGCCGTACCGCTGAGATAGACATTGCCCGTAACCCCTTTATCGAGCGCCAGGGCTGTGGTGTTGTTACCGTAGGCGGTCAGCGCACCGTCGAAGGTGAAGTCGCCGTCGATCGTGTTCTCAAAGCGGATGCCATAGCTTTCGTTGCCGTGGATGGTGATGACGCTGTCGCTGGTGACACTGATGTCGCCGGTGAAGGCCGACGTGCCGGTCGAGCGGATGCCGTAGCGGCCGGTGCCTTCGGCGAAGGGGGCGTCGATAATGTCGTCGTCGGTAGTGTCTTCGGCGTCGTAGTCGTCAGTGACGGAGATGTCGCCGGTGATGGTCACGGCCTGGGTGCGGCCGGGGATATCGGTGATCAGGATGCCGGTCGATCCGGACTCCGACTCGGTCATGTCGATCGTGCCGTTGAAGCTGAGCGCGTTGTCGCTGTCTAGCGTGATGGCCGTGCCGCTGGTGAGGGTGATCGCGCCGTCCGAAGTGACAGTGGTGTCGCCTGCCGTGCTGGTGGTTACGGGCGTGGTCGTCGCGGTCGAGAGGGTGGTCGCCGCGCGGGCGCCGGGTGAATGGCTGAGGACCAGGACGGAGGTGGCAGCAAGGAGAGCGTGTCTGCGCATCGGGAATCCAGAAAACGGGGCATGGGATGCACTGGTTCTCGGGGATGCGCTTGGCGACAGTGAGACCGGTTTACGTCACGCCTGACGCCTGGATTGCAGGGGTGACATGCTGGGCGACGTCAGCGGTTACGGGAGTGACTAAGCGTGGCTGGCCAACTTGAAAATGCACCTGAGATTGTAAATGACATATCCCCAGGCCGATATTGCTGCCGCCAGGGTTGCATCATAAGGTGTTCTTGCCCGGATGATGAGACCCGGCATCTCAAGGAGAACGCGATGAAAAAGTCCATCCTTAACAAGACCGCCGCGATTGGCGCCATCCTGGCTACCGGCCTGGCGATTGCCGCCGCCGCGATCGCCAGTGTTCCGAACAGTTTCGACCGGCTCTACTACTCCGACGCAACGCTGACCAACGAGGTTGGCATGGAAACGCAGTATTGCGACGGTCATCGCTACATCTGGTACGGCGGCCGCACGCCTTACTTTGTGGACGTGAATCTGGAGAGCTGCTCCCTGGACCCCAACGACTAAGCCGGGTTGAAACCGCGTGAGGCAGGATGATGGCTTGAATCCATCGTCGTGCCCGTCACAGGCGTGCGGAGGGGTTGAGCGCCCTCCGCATGATTGTCAGCGAGGCACCGGTCGTGGACACCCCGACGTTGGCAGCGATGAGACAGGGGCGGAAAAAATTCCAGCGCTGGCTGCTTGAATGGTGTCGGGGATGCTTCCTATATTTTTGCCGGGAGCACGGCTCCCAACTTGTCCTTCCAAACTCTTGTTCCGATGAGGATTTGCAATGACAGCGCAATTTTTCCCTAATTCGATTTTCGGCAGCACGATCGGCTTTGAGCGTCTGGACGACCTGTTCGCGCAATTAAGCCAGGCCGACAGCGACGGTTATCCGCCGTACGACATCGAAAAAACCGGAGACGACCAGTACCGCATCACCATGGCCGTCGCCGGCTTTGCCGAGGCTGAACTTCAGCTCAGCGCCAAGGACGATGAACTGGTCATAACCGGACGCAAGGAATCGCAGGGCAACGGTGCCTACCTCCATAAGGGCATCGCCGCTCGGGAGTTCGAGCGCCGGTTCCGGCTGGCCAGCTATATGGTCGTCAGGGGCGCCGAACTGAAGGACGGCCTGTTGCGTATCGAACTCACGCGGGAATTGCCCGATGCTCTTAAACCCCGCCGCATCGAGATTCGCACCAGGGATGGTGTCCAGTCGCTGGGCGCGCCCGAGCGGCAGAAGACGCTGGCCTGACCCGGATCGTCTGATGAGGTGGACATCATGGATGCTTCGGCACATCAGAACCAGGCGGCCGATTCGTCGCAAACGCAGAATTGCGCCCGCCCGCCGGTCCGTCAGGCGGATGACGTAAGGTTACTGCGCCAGGCCCGCTCGCACGTTCCCCTCACGCCTGAGGAAGAGCGCGTTTGCGACATGGCGACTGACTGATTTTTCATAAGGGCGAAGCCGGATGCGGTTTCGCCCTTTTTGTAGGTTTGCCCTTTTTTGTGGGTTTGACCTGGCGCAGACAAAGCCGCATTCAAAGACCATGCGTCTTCGATCGCCTCGATCCCGCAACGAAGCAGAAGGTAATGTACGACGGGCGGCAAGTCTGTTAGTTTTTTCCGAACAAGAGGGGGATAAGGATGCGCCGCTTAAGTCTCATTACCGTCATGGCCGCCGTCGTTGTGGTGACCGGATGCGCCACGGCGGAAGGGTACCGCCAGCGCCTGGATTTGATGGCGGGTTACCACAGCGACCAGCTTCAGGTGGAATGGGGGCCGCCCGACCGGGTGTCGGAGCTGACCAACGGCAATGAGCTGTGGGTCTACCGCAAGATCACGGTGCGCCATTCGGGCAACTCCTATTCGCAGGTGCCCGACGGCTCGTATCAGGAAAAATACAAGGACAAGAAGGGCAATATCAAAACCCGGACGGTTACCACCTACGCCTCGGTCTGGGTGCCGCCCGAGACCTGGGAAACCTATTGCGAGACGCGGTTTGTCATCAGCCCGGACCACCGTGTCCTGAGCACAGGCTTCGAAGGTCCCGATTGCGTCGCCAAGGAAATGAAGCCGCGCGCGTCGGGCGCGGAATAGGAACGGCGCCGGTCCAGAAGACCTCGACGGCGGCGGACGACGAAGACAGCGCCATGGTGTGACGTCCGATGGATACCGCACGAGATAACTTGCGCCCTTGCAAGCGCGGCGTGAATCTATAACCATGGAACAGCCGGCCATGAGAGCCGTGGACGCGGGAGTAAACCAATGAATTCTGTGAAGCGATATGTCGTACAGGCCGTGCTGGCCGCCGCCATGCTGGCCAACAGCACCGTGGCGATGGCGCAAACTGCGTCTCCCGCACCCGCCGCCCACGCCATTTCCGCCGAGCGCATGGATCGCGTCCGGCAGATGCTGCAGGCCTACGTCGACCAGGGCAAAATCGCCGGCGCCGTCGTGCAGGTCAGGCAGGACGGCCGTGAAGTCTTTTCCGCCGCCGTCGGATGGCGCGACAAGGAGATGAAGTCACAGATGCAGAAGGACAGCATCTTCCGCATCGCTTCGCAAACCAAGGCGCTGACCAGTGTCGCCATCATGATGCTGAGCGAAGACGGCAAGCTGTTGCTGAACGATCCGGTCGGCAAGTACCTGCCCGAATGGCAAAAGACGACGGTGGCGGTGGCAAACCCCGCCGGCGGTTACAGCGTCGTGCCGGCCAAGCGCCCGATCACCATACGCGACCTGCTGACCCATACATCCGGCATCTCCTACGGCTACGGCACGGCTGAAAAGGCGTGGAAGGACGCCGGCATCACCGGCTGGTACTTCGCCGACCGCAAGGAGCCGGTGTCGGCAGTGGTGGCGCGCATGGCGGCATTGCCGATGGCGGCGCAACCGGGCGAGGCCTTTGTCTATGGCTACAGCACCGATATCCTGGGGGTGATCGTCGAAAAGGTCAGCGGCAAGACGCTCGACGCGTTTCTCAGCGAACGCCTGATCCAGCCGCTGGGCATGAAGGACACGTCCTTCTACCTGCCGCGCGACAAGACGGCGCGGCTGGCGACCGTCTATGCGGCGGGCGAAGGCGGCGTCAAACCAGCGCCCGCCTCCGGTCAGGGGCACTATCTCGATGGTCCGCGCGTGGCCTTTTCCGGCGGGGCGGGCCTGTTGTCGACGGCGTCGGACTATAGCCGCTTCCTGGAGATGCTGCGTCGGGGCGGGGAGCTGGATGGTCGCCGTTACCTGAGCCGCAAGTCGGTGGATCTGATGACGAGCAACCATCTCAACATCCCTTATGAGCCGGGCAAGGGCTTTGGCCTCGGCTTCAGCATCCGCGAGGACGTTGGCAAGGCGGGCGAGCCGGGTTCCAAGGGCGAATTCGCCTGGGGCGGGGCATACCACTCGACCTACTGGGTCGATCCGGCCGAAGGGCTGACGGTCGTCTACATGACGCAGCTGATGCCGGCGGGGGACATCGACGATCATGGCAAGCTGCGGACGCTGATTTATCAGGCAGTGGAGTAAACCATACTACTTTATGAGGCGGGCGAGTGAGCGGCGGACAAGACGGGCTTACTGTGGGTCACGCCGGCGCCAACGAAGCGCCCATAGCCGGATTGGGATCCGTCAGCAATGCGGGAAGCCGGGCGCTGGTAATTCTGCAATGGATGCTCTATCCCTGAAATCACTCCGGCTTTTGGCGCTGTGGCCAAGCGCGATGTTGTCGAAGCCACTGTCAGGCTGCTCATCAGCGACTTCGCCGGCCCGGCATGCCGCCGCCATACAGGTTTATGTCGGGAGGAAGGCGCCCGAACGAATTCAAGTGCTTCGCTAGAGTTCACGGAGGGGAAGGCGATTGCGCCGCAGGTATCCTGATGCCTGGCCGTGGAGTGGATATGTGGTCCGATTTAACCGGTCCTTAAGCCTCTCGCGTTTAAATTGTGTCCGTGCACAGGCACTGGCGCTCTTGACGGGAAGGACATTGCAATGGACGTGACTGCAGCGCGAGCGGAACGTTCGGAAGCCGTCCGGTCCATTATGGAGAGCGGCAGGGCGCGCCTTCAAGTCCTTGCCGAAGAACAGGCCCGGCTGAAGCCGGCGGATACTGCGCCAGCTACCGATCTTGTCGCCCACGGTGCGGGTGTACCGAAAGACAGTGTCGCCGGACCGTCCGTTGCGGCTCCCGAATCGACGAAGATCACAAATGCCTACGGGAAGGGCTCACCGGAACGCGAAGCCGTGACTATGGCGACGGGCATGGCCGAGGTGGCGCGCCGCAATATCGAAACGACTAATCTGGGCGCAAACATGTATTCCGCCGCCAAGCGCGCGCTGGATAACACGGACAAACTCGAAAAGTTCAGGAAAGCCTATGGCGCGGAGGGCCTGCGGGAAATTATTCTCGTTCAGGAAAAACTCATGGCCAAGGGCATGTCCTATATGCAGACCGGTCAGGAGGCCATGAAGCTGAGCTTCCAGGTATCCGCTCCGATGGTAACGCAGACCGACACGGGCGAATTCCGGTCTGGCAAATATACGGCGACCGCCTCCGGAAGCGGATGGTCGGTCGAGGTCAAGTCCACGGGCGAAGCCAGGGCCCTGGCCAACGGCGTCGA
>CAMLLA010000267.1 GCA_946480525.1 uncultured Asticcacaulis sp.
TCCCCCTCCCCATGCTTCGCACAGGGAGGAGTGAATGCGCTGTATCTCCTCCCTGTGCGAAGCATGGGGAGGGGGACCATGAGCGAAGCGAAATGGGGGTGGGGTATCTTACTTCTAAATGGCTAGACTTAATAGTCTTCAGACTGGAAGGCCTGCAATTGCCGGGTCAGGCGTTCGCCGCGCTTGCCGGCGGCCAGCGCTGCTTCGGACAGCTTCTTGATCTGCTCGTTGTCGGCCTGGCGGCTCATGACGTCGAGCGCGCCATTGATGACCCCCAGCATCTGGGCGAAATCCTGGGCGACGTCGCCCGTCAGGCGGCCGACGGTTTCGAAGCGACGTGCGTTGCTGAGCGCCGTCGACAGCTGTTCGACCCGGGCCTGCATTTCGCCCTGCTGGGCTTGGGCCTGGGCAAGGCTGGCCTGCAATTCCGTCTGCTGTGCCAGCGACTGGTTGAGGCTGTTTTGCAGGTCGTCCAGGCGCGCGGTCAGGGCATCGACGTCGACGGCGGGCGGCGGCGGTACGGCGGCCAGTTTCGCCTGGGCGTCGTCGTAGGCAGCCTGCCACTTGCGCGTTTCGAATTCGGCGCTGGCGACCTTTTCTTCCCATTCGCGGGTATCCGGCTTCGGCGGCGGGGCCGACAGTATGGCGTCCAGCTTGGCGGCGTGGGCTTCGCTCTGGGCACGGGCCTGGGCGAGTTCCGCGTTCAGGCGTTCGATCTGGGCGTCGCGTTCATCCCGGGTCTCGACCAGACGAGGCGCAAGCAGGATGTCCGACAACTGGATCTGCAGTTCGTTGCGCGCGTCGTCGGTTTCTTTCAACTGGGCTTCGAGAGCGGCGATGCGCGCTTCGAATGCCGAGGCGTCGGCGACGGATGCCGGGCGGGCCTCCAGATCGGCGATCTGCTGCTGCAGGATATCGTGGTGGGTCGCGGTATCGGCCAGCTTTGCCTCGAGTGTTTCGAGTTTCGCGCTTAAAGCGGCATTCTCTTCGACGACGGCCGGATCGGGTTCGCGGACGATGACCGGTTCGGGCGCTTCGGGTTCCGGGCGTGCCTTCAAAGCGGCGACCTCGTCGCGCAAGCCGTCAGAACGGGAGGTCACCTCGGCCAGTTCCGTGCGCAGGGCTTCGAGCTTCGCCTTGAGGGCCTCGTTCTCTTCGGCGACCTTGGGATCGGTTTCACGTACGACGACCGGTTCGGGCGCTTCAGGCTCGGGACGTGCCTTCAGCGTTGCGATTTCCTGCTGCAGTTTACCCTGGTAGGTAGCGGCGTCCGCCAACTCGGCCTGAAGGGTTTCGAGCCTTGCCTTCAGTCCGGCGTTTTCCTCGACGACGGCCGGGTCGGCCTGCACCGCTGGCGCGGGGGCGTCGGTCCAGCCGTAGACAGTGGGTTGATCCGTGCCGGCCGCCTCAAGCCGGGCGGCTTCCAGCTTCGCCTCATACTCCTTGCGCGCCGTTGCCAGCGCATCCTGACGGGCAGCCTCGACATCGGCCTCGGTCAGGCCGGTGACGGGCTGGATAAGAACCTCCGCGGGCGTGGGCGTGGCGGTCTTGAGGGAGGTCGAATCGAAGGCCACGCCATAAATCTGGCGCTCGCCCGCTTCGGTAATTTCGGCCTGGCCGCGCATGGTGATCCAGCGCTCCTGCCCTTTGTCGACAACGCGGATGTCGAGCCCCAGGACGTCGCTCTTGCCACTGAGGAGATCGGCAAACGCCACATCGGCGCGCGCCTGGTCGTCGTCCGAAATCAAGGTCGGGCCGCCGTCATATTCGCGGCCGATCAACCGGCGCATGCCTTCGTCCTCGACGATGATTTCGGCCTCGCGGTCGTACTGCCACACGCCGATGCCGAGCGACGCCAGGGCGACCTCGGCATTGCGCAGGTCCTCAAGTTCCTGGGCGTCGTCGTCGGTGAGTTCCGAGGCAGGCTTGAAGGCCATGTTAGTCTCCTCTGCGGCCGCAACGGGCGCGTCCGGCGCCGGCAAGGCCATGACTGTGATGCCGTGTTCGCCGCCTTCGTGGGTATGGACGGCCCAGGCGCTGACGATCATCGCTTTTTCGCCTTCACTGCCCCGGAGCGTCAGCTGCGTCGTCTTGTCATTGTGCGGTGAGGTTTCGTCCTGCGCGTCGCCAAGATAGTTGATGGCGTTCTGGAAGTCGGCGTCGGTGACAAAGATGTGCGTCCAGGTCTTCCCCAGCACGTCCTCTCGCCTGACTTCGAAGGCGTCGAGCGCCGCATTGTTGATATCGATGATCTGGCCCTTGGCGTCCAAGCCCCAGAAAGGCACGGCGGCCGCGCTGAACCAGTGACCACGCCAAAGGCCGGTCAGGTCGTCGACGCCTTCGCCGGCATTGCTTTCCAGTTCGACCATGGCCGAGGTCGAGCCGATGACTTCGCCGTTACCATTCATGATCGGCATGGAGGTGACGCTGACCAGAATCTTTTCGTGGCTGCCGTGGTTGACGATCAGGTGCTGGAAGCCCTTGACGGTTTGGCCGCGCAGGGTGCGCGCGATCGGCAGCATATCGGCGGGCACGACACGGCCGTCCGGAAAGGTAATGCCCCAGGTCGCCGAATGGAAACGCAGGCCGATCAGTTCATTGTCCTTGCGGCCCAGAAGCGTGTGGGCGGCGCGGTTGGCGAAGGTGAACTTGCCGGATGCATCGGTTTCGACCAGGGCCACGGGCACGGCGTTGAGCACGTTGAACATGCGCCGTTCCAGCGTGTCGATCTTGCGTTCGGCCTTGAACAGAAGGTCCTGGAACTGGCGGACCTGCATCGACTTCATGGTCGCCAGGACGCCTGCGCCGATCGACAGCGCCAGAAGGACCGCGGCAACGACGCCCAGGACCAAAATCAGATCTTGCTCGCTCGTCAACAACATGCGCGCTTATTAACCCTTGCCTGTGCCGGTCTTCTGCAGGTGGAGACGCCGCTGATGCAATTTGCGACACATTTCGCCCTGTGGACGGTTCTCCAGCAAAAACCGTACCTGAAGAGAGTTGCAAGGTAATTATCTTACATCACAAATGTTTAAGCGCGGAAAACGAGGAAGCCCCCGCGGTTATTCGCCGACAGGGGGTATCTTCACCCTCTTCCCTGCCCGTCCTGGCGGAGAAGAGGGTGAAAGGCATTAATGCTTATCGCGCAGCCGTCCGCCCAGGGCAGCCGCAACGCTGGCGATAAAGGCGCCGATCAGGAGCGACAGGCACAGGGCGAAATGCAGGGCGACCATGGCCTTGCGGGCTTTTTCCGCCGCCGCCTTGGCCTTCTGTTTCGCCGCTTCGGCATTGGTCAGGGCGGCGTTGACGCGCGCCTCGGCTTCGGGCTGGCTGACGCCGGTGCGAGCGGAGACCTGGCGGACGAGATAGGCGCGGTCCACCGGGCTAACGGCTCCGTCTGCCATGCTCGTCGCAATGATCCGGCCGGCTTCGGCGCTGGCATCGGCCGATGGCGTCGTCGCGCCCCGGAAAAGACTTTCGGCGGTATAGGCCAGGCGGTCGTTTTCCGCGGCACCTGCTGCAACGGTCGACGCTGTTTGCAGGGCGGTACCGGCCGCGGCGACGTAGAGGAAGGCCATGAACAGCGAGGCGATCGCCCATGACAGGAAGCCGTGCGCCGTGTCGCGGAAGAAGACTTCGTCACTGTGCAGGTCGGCCCATTTGACGCGCATCCGTCCGGCCAGATAACCGCCGACGCCCGACGACAGCCACTGCATGACCACCAGCCAGATGGCCAGGCCGGTGCCTGCTTTTACCGCGGCTTCGCGGGGGCCGGTTGTGAAGACGGAAAATGAGGCGAAGCCCAGGGCCGATCCCAGCGGGATGAGGATCAGCGTAATCGCCGCGGCGGCTGCGGCGCCGCCAAGGATAGCCGCCCAGTGGATGCCGGATTGACTGGATTCGTTGTTGGGCCGGTCGTGCCGGCCGATTGTTTCGGAAGGTACATCCATGTCTGCTCACCGTCAAAAGATCAGATAGAGCAGGATGATGACAGGGATTGGAATCCCCAGAAGCCAAAGCAGAATACCTTTACCCATGACATCCTCCTTACAGTGATTGTCGGTAGGACAAGGGCTAGGACATTCGCCATTTTCTTGAAATATGAGAGCGGCGGGGGAAAAGTAATGGCGCGGTAAGATGCGGTTGCGCATGTGAAATTGCAGGGTTAGGCTCCGGCGCAAATTGACGGACAATAAGGAGGGTACGAATGGACAAGGCACAACTGACACGCAGATCGGCCATGCTGGCGGCGGGTACCGTCATGGCGGCGACGGCAGCCCAGGCGGCCAAGCCGGTCAAGACCGACAAAAAGGTCGATGCAAAGGCAGCCCTGGCGCCCTATGCCTGCAACATCGACATGTGGTTCCGCGACAAGCCGTTCATTGAACGCTTTGCCCTGGCGGCGAAGTGCGGCTTTACGACCGTTGAATTCTGGCCGGCCCGGCGCGACGAAGGTGCCATCGATGCCCAGGCGATCCGAGCCGAACTGGACAAGCACGGACTTAAGGTGTCGCAGTTCGCGCCTGCCGCACCGGCCTTCACCAGTCCCGCCAAGTACGGCGAACTGGATGCAATGATCAAGGACGCCATCGCCGACGCCAAGGTGATGGGGTGTTCCCAGATTACCCTCGTTGGCCACCACAATACGGAAGGCATGTCGCGCGAAGACATGCTGGTCAGCTATACGGTCGGCCTGATGCGCATCGCGCCGATGCTGGAAGACGCCGGGCTGATGGCGCTGGTCGAGCCGTTCAACCATGTCAATCACCTGAACTTCCTGCTCAACGGCTCGCGACCGACCGTGGCCATGTGCCGGGCCGTCAATTCCCCGATGGTGAAGATCCAGTGGGACTTCTTCCACATGCAGCATGAAGAAGGCGACCTGATCAACAAGTTCAAGGCGGGCATCGACCAGGTCGGTTACGTCCAGCTGGGCGACGTGCCGGGCCGCAACCAGCCGGGCACGGGCGAGGTCAACCATGTCAACCTGCTGAAGGGCATCCGCGCAGCCGGGTACAAAGGCTTCCTTGGCCTGGAATACAATCCGCTCAACGGCGATTATGAAAAGGCGACCCGGGACGCGGTCGAACTGTCACTGGCGGCGGGGTTGGTTTAGCGGCTCTTGCTTTTCTGACCGCTCAACCCGAGCGAAACCTTAGCCGATCACTCCTATCGTTCATGGCGAACGATAGGAGTTTTGCTATGACGATCAAGGATAATCCGCGCCAGAAGGACGTCGTCAACCGCTTCCAGAGCGTTGTCGATGACGCTGACAAGGGCGGCGACGCGCTGACGCGTCAGCCGGAAGGGACGCGGCAGGACAAGCACATCCTGACGCAGGAAAAGCTGCCGGCGGACGGGCTGCTCGAAACCGATGACGGCAAATCAATCCCGAATGAAGAGAAGCGTCACGACCTCACCAGCAATGGCCCGAGGATCGGATAGGAGAGGGGCATGAGCAAGTCAGACAAGACCATTCGTACGCCGGCCCCCATGCCTGACCCGGACCAGCGTATCGTCGAAAAGAAGCCGGACGAACAGACGCACAGCCGTCTGGTTGAAGAGGCAGAGAAGGACAGGAAATAACATAGGAGATTGGAGCGGGCGAAGTCGGCTTTCGCTGCGGAGGTGAAATCTGAAGATCCGCGCTATGCCGGCGGGAGACCCGCGCCTTCGTACCCCTGTGTCTTATTGGTTGAGCGTGTAGGCGTCTGCTTACCGGAGAGGTGGCTGGCCAGGGCGAGATTTCCGCATATTTAAGTAGTTAATAATTAAGGGTAAAATAAGCATTTTTCTCACAGAGGTGTTATTTTACTTGGTACTATTTTAAGTGAAACTCCCGCCGCTGATGCCGCATAAGGCGAGCTGATCAGATATAAAACGGAGGACACTATGACCATAGGTACACGCATTCCGGACCGTCCTGGCGAAGAGCCGGAAGAAGCTACTGCCGGACAAGCCTACGCAATCATCGAGGCTGGTGCCATAACGGTTCTCAAGAGAACATATACCGCCCCGGATCCGCGGCC
>CAMLLA010000268.1 GCA_946480525.1 uncultured Asticcacaulis sp.
ATAAAACCCTTCAAATTGGATGAGATGGCAGGAGCGGAGCGCCGCCTGTACTTGAGTACAGGCAAGCGATCGCGACGCACCAGATCGCCAATTTCAAGGGTTTTATTCGAAGCGGGCGAAGATGGACTGTTGTCTGGGCAGCTCCTGATAGCGATGAACACGCACGCCCAGGATCAGGCCGAAGCCCGTCATGACGGTCAGCATGACCGAGCCGCCGTATGACACCATGGCCATCGGAATCCCCACGACCGGCGCCAGCCCCATCACCATCGCGCCGTTGATGAGCACATAAAGCGCAAATGTCGCCGTCGTCCCCGCAGCGGCCAGGCGGCCGAAGTGCGAGTGCGACACCGAGGCCATGCGCAGCGACATGAAGATCAGGGCACCAGCCAGGGCAAAGACGGCGAAACCACCGGCGAAGCCCAGTTCTTCACATACGCCGGCCATGATGAAGTCGGTATGTTTTTCCGGCAGGAAGTTCAACTGCGATTGGGAACCAAGCCCCAGCCCCTTGCCCAGCAAACCGCCGGAGCCCATGGCGATCTTGGACTGGAGAATGTGATAGCCCGTGCCGGAAGGATCGGCTTCGGGGTTGAGGAAGGTGAGGATGCGGTTACGTTGATAGTCGTGCAGTATGTACTGGAAGGCGATCGGCACCATGACCACGGCGCCTGCCGCGGCTGCGGCTATTATCTTCCAGTTGAGGCCGGCCAGGATCATGACGGCCGCGCCGGTAAAAGAGATGAGCAGCGCGGTGCCGAGGTCGGGCTGGTGCATGACAAGCCCGGATGGAACGGCGATCATCAGCGTCGGAATGATCAGTTTCCATGAGAAGTTGGCGTCTTTCGCCGACGCCTCGTGATAGAAACGCGCCAGTCCCAGCACGATGGCCAGCTTCATGAATTCCGACGGTTGAAAACTGAAACTGCCGATTTCCAGCCAGCGCTGGGCGCCCATGCGAACATCGCCGACCGCCTCGACGGCAATCAGCAGCAAGAGCGACACGGCATAAAACGGATAACAGATCCACAGCCAGACGCGCAGGTCCACCAGAGCCAGGCACAGCGTCAGGACCAGACAGATGCTGAAGACAATCAGCTGTTTGTAGGCCCAGGGTTCCCAGCTCATGCCGCCGGCGCTGTATTGGAGCAGCATGCCGATGCTGGCCAGGGCGATCAGGCAGATGACGAACACCCAGTTGATCTGCAGAATCTTGGAGTCGTAGCGTTCGCGCTGACCAGGACGGGAAAGGGCGGAATCGACCATCTTTAACTCCTAATCTGCGCGCGCGGCGGGATCGACAGGCACATCGACTTCGGCGCCGGCCGATGCCGACGCGTCCGCGTTCAACTTTCCGGTGTCGATCGCCGTGTTTACCGGGCCGGTGATGCGCTTGCGTATCTCAGGATCCTTGATCAGCGCCAGACGCATGATTTCGCGAGCCTTCGGCGCCGCGAAGCGGCCGCCGGCCACACCGTGCTGGACGACGACGGCCAGGCCGTATTTCGGCTGGTCGACGGGCGCGTAGCAGACGAACAGGCCGTGGTCCTTGAACTTCCACTCATTCGCCTTGCGGATGCCGGTCTTGTCATAGCCGCGCACCTGCGCCGTACCGGTCTTGCCGGCCATGTGGATATTGGGGCCGAGATCGAGTTGCGATTGGCGGTAGGCCGTGCCGTCGGCGTCGTTCGACACGCGGTTCATGCCGTCGCGAATAATCGCCAGGTGCGCTTCCGGAATCTCGATCGTCTTGAACTTCGACATGTGATCTTCGAGTTCCGGTCCGATCTTGTTGACCAGATAGGGTTCGACCGCCTTCTTGCCATTGGCAATGCGCGAGACATAGGTCGCCAGCTGAATCGGCGACACCAGCGTCATGCCCTGGCCGATGGCGGCGGACAGGGTTTCACCCGGGTGCCAGACGGGGTCCTTCTTGCGGTACTTGCGGACATATTCCTGATCCGGCAGCAGGCCCTTCTTCTGACCTTCGATGCCGAGATCGGGATAGATGTGCTCCAGGCCCAGCTTGCGGCCGACCTTGGCGATGCGATCGATGCCGGCGCGGTTACACATGGCGTAGAAGTAGACGTCGCACGAATGCTTGATGGCGCCGACCATATCGACCGATCCATGGCCACCGGGCTTCCAGCAGCCGAAACGGCGGCCGAAATAGAAGGCGCCGCTGCAATGGACGCGCTCGGCCGGATTGATGCCGGCATCCAGCAGGGCCAGGGCCGTGTTCATCTTGAAGGTCGAACCCGGCGCGTAGGTCGAGCCGACGGCCTTGTCCAGGAGAGGCAAGCGTTCATAGTCGGCCAGCAACCTGTAGGCATCGCTCGGAATGCCGGAAACGAACAGGTTCGGGTCGAAGGCCGGCGTCGAGGTCATGCACAGGACTTCGCCGGTCTGGACGTTCATCATGACAGCGGACCCGGAGTCCTCGCCGAAGACTTCCAGGGCGCGCATCTGGATGTCGGCGTCGAGCGTAAGCGTAATGTCCTTGCCCGCGACCGGAGGGATCAGGCCCGCCGGATCTTCGGCCACGACCTGGCCGTCGGCATCCACCTCGACCTTGCGCCCGCCGGCCTTGCCGCGCAGATAGGCGTCATAAGAACGTTCGATCCCGGTCTTGCCGATACGGAAGGACGGGTGGCGCAGCAGCTTGTCTTCTTCTTCGGTGTAATCCGGCCGGGCCTTTTCGCGCTTCAGGTCGGTCGCATTGATCTTGGAGACGTAACCGACGACGTGGCTGAATGCGCCGCCGTAATGATAGACGCGCAGCTGATCCATGTCGGCGACGACGCCCGGAATGTCGTTGGCATACAGGCTGACGCGGGAAAAATCCTCCCAGCTCAGGTCCGAGGCGATAATGGTCGGGACGAAACGCTGGTTCTGGTTCAGGTCGCGCAGAATTCGCCGGCGCGCGGCCGCCGTCTGGGGCAGGATATAGGTGACCTCAGCCAGCGTGTCGTCGATATTCTTGACTTCATTGCTTTCGATCATCACCCGGAAGGACGGGCGGTTGCCTGCGATGACCTTGCCGTTGCGATCGAGAATGTCGCCGCGCGGCGGCGGGATCAGGCGGAAATTATACTGGTTGGCCGCCGACAGCTTTTGATACTTGCCGCCTTGAAGGACCTGTAGGTGGGCCAGCCGGCCGGTCAGGGCGAACAGTCCAAACGCGACGACCCCGCCCAGGATGAAGATACGGCGGTGAAACGCGCCCTGGCGTTCATTGACATCGGTAAAGACGATCGAGGGTTCGGCCATATCCTTACCCGAAACGAACGTCTGCATGGACGTACTTGTCCAGCATGTAGGGAACCACAGGGAACAGAAAGGTCGTGGCGATCAGTTGCTCGGCGACGCCGATCAGGCGGACAATGGAACCTGTGTCGAGCGCGATCAGGGTGACGCCCATGCCGAAGAAGACGACCTCAGTCACCAGATAGATTCCGAATACGACGCGCCAATCCTGGCCGGCGACGAAGCTGCGTACGGTCACCAGCACACCGTAAACCAGCATCAGGGTCAGGGTGTAGAATCCCAGGGGCGCCGACCAGTAAACATCGAGAAAAAGCCCGAGGGCGGCCAACACAAGCGGCGCCAGGTAGGACGGGCGCACCAGCGGCCAGACAAAGGCCAGGACCAGCGGGGTAATGGGTTCCGGCAGGTGCAGGCCGAAGATGCGGATCGGCGTCGCCAGGACGATCGTCAGGGCAAACGCCACAAGCGCCGGCATGAACAGCCATTCCCACGGTCCGATGACACGCGACGCCATGCCTCCGCGCAGATTTCGGCTGATGGTCGCCTTTTTGGGGCGCTGCCTGAACAAACCCCGGTCAAGCGGCGCTTTCATCAGTTCGCGCCTCCGGCCGGCGTTTGGCCAGATGTCTGAGACGACGGCGTGAATGGCCGCAATTCGGTCTGCGGCGCCGGCTGAGATGAAGCCGATGCAGAAGCTGATGACGGACGCGGCCTGGCGGCAGCCGGACGCGGCGCGGCGGATCGCGCGGCGCCACTGGAAGACGAAGACGACGAGGACGATGTCGAAACCGGCGCTGTCGGACCGGCCGACGCACTCGCACCGGTGGACGGCGCGGTCGCGGAACTTACCGCCGGCAAGGCGGGCGGCGGCAGAAGATCGCTGACCGGCGGGGTCTTAAGCAACTGATCGGCGTCCGGAAGTCGCGAGAAATCCTTGAACATCAACACCTTAACAAAATCGATCGGGGCGCGATCAGCATAGAGACGCACCCGCCAGACACCATCGACGCCCTGATCGGCTTCACCGACCGGCAGTCCGCGCGGGAAGATGCCGCCATCCCCCGACGTCAGAATCTGGTCGCCCTTCTTGATGACGTTCTTGCCGCGGATGAATTCCAGCTTGGGGCAGCAGCCGCCGTCGCCCTTCATCATGGCGCGGGCATCGGTGCGCATGACCATGATCGGCACGTGGCTGGTGACGTCCGTAACCATCAGGACCCGCGATACGTTGGGGCTGACGCCGACGATACGGCCGACCAGGCCCTGGTCGGTAATGACCGGGTTGCCGAAGGTGATCTTGCGGCTGGCGCCGGCATCGATCAGGCGATTGTTATTGAATGGCCCGCGCGTCACCGACACCGACCGTGCCGTGACGGCCTCGACCGCCGGCTCGGTGCGCAGGTTGAGCAGCTTTTCATAGCGCTCATTGACGTCTTTCAGCACAAAATAAGCGTCGCGATATTGGCGCAGTTCAGCGACCTGCTTTTTCAGGGTGCGATTTTCACTGGCTGCGAACAGATAGTCGTCCAGCCAGCTGGTGCCGGATCCTACGACATGGACGGGTGCGGCCAGCGCGCCATTGACGGGCTTAGCCGCGCTGTCGAAGGCCGACCGGTCGCCATAGGTGGATTGTTCGACTTCCTCGCGCCGGTCGCCCAGCAGCATCAGCGCTGCGAAAATGCAGACACCGACGACAATAGCCATCACCGCCCAGGTCACGGGCAGCTTGAGATGCTCGAAGTGCTTGTTGTCCCCGTAAGCCACTTAAGTACTTCCTTGGTTCTTTGCCAGAACCGGAACTGTTCGGATAGCAAACCTGCGGCTATCCCCTCGCAATCGAACGTTTCGTCAAATTCGAAGCCTCGCTTTACCCGTCAAGTGCGACCGGACCGCGACGCGAATGTGACCGATTATGACAAGGTGGCGTCAAGAATGCCCTTCATCCAGCGCGGGTGCTCCAGCACGCGGCCACAGCCGATAGCCACACACGACAGAGGATCTTCGGCCACCGACACCGGCAGGCCCGTCTGGTCACGGATCTCAACGTCGAGACCGCGCAGCAGCGCGCCGCCGCCGGTCAGCATGATCCCCTTGTCGGCGATGTCGGCCGCCAGTTCCGGCGGCGTCGCTTCCAGCGCCACCTTGACGGCGTCGATGATCTGCGCGACGGGCTCAGCCAAGGCTTCGGCAGCCTGGCGTTCCGACATGCGGACTTCGCGCGGTACGCCCTGCATCAGGTCGCGGCCCTTGACCTCGATCGCCATGCCTTCGCCATCGTGCGGGACGCGGGCGGTACCGATGTCCTTCTTGATGCGTTCGGCGGTCGTTTCGCCAATCAAAAGGTTGTGGTTGCGGCGCATGAAGTTGGTGATGGCTTCGTCCATCTTGTCGCCGCCGACGCGGACCGATTTGGAATAGACGATGCCCGACAACGACAGAACGGCGACTTCGGTCGTGCCGCCGCCGATGTCGACGACCATCGAACCGGTCGGCTCATGAATAGGCAGGCCGGCCCCGATGGCGGCAGCCATGGGCTCGTCCAGCAGGCCGACGCGGCGCGCCGAAGCATTCAGGCACGAATCGTTGATGGCGCGGCGTTCGACGGCGGTGGCGCCCGAAGGCACGCACACGATCACCTTGGGGTTCACGAAGCCCTTGCGGTTGTGGACCTTGCGGATGAAGTACTTGATCATTTCCTCGGCGACTTCGAAGTCGGCGATGACGCCGTCGCGCATCGGGCGGATGGCTTCCATGTGGCC
>CAMLLA010000269.1 GCA_946480525.1 uncultured Asticcacaulis sp.
CGGGCAGCGCGCCCTTGACCCAGCAGCGCATGTTGTTGGGTTCGGAATCGGCCTCGGTGCCGTTGATGCCCTGTCCGCGCAGCTTCGGATCGTGGTTGGACCCCGACCAGAAGACGATGCGGTTCGGATCGGTGCCAGTGGTGATCGAGCAGTGATAATGGTCGCAGATGGTGAAGGCTTCGGCCAGGGCAAACTGGAAGGGGATGTCGTCGCGCTGGTAATAGCCCATCGAATAGGGGTTCTTGTACTTCGGCCAGAAGCCGAACTTGCCCTGGTTCCACGCGGCCTGGCTGTCCGAGAAGCTGTGCGGCGTGCCGGGCACCGCGATGGCGTTGGTCTTCTGGGTATTCAAATGGTAGGGCGGGATGACCCTCTCACCATCCGACTGCTGCCAGACCGGGCCTGCGCTCATCGGCACCGGGAAGCGGTCGCCGAAGCCGCGCACGCCGCGCATCGTGCCGAAATAGTGGTCGAAGGAACGGTTCTCCTGCATCAGGATGACGATGTGCTTCACGTCCTTGATGGTGCCCGTAACGCGTTTCGCCGGCAGGCTGGCGGCCTGGGCAATGGCGCTGCCGAAAGGCGTGGCGGCCAGCGCGGCGGCGCCCGCACCCATAAGTCCCAGAAAGGAACGGCGGTCGGTCTGCGTCATGTCAGATATCCTTCGTGTGAACTTCGGTGTCGGTGGTGACGGGGCTGTTGATGACGCCCGGATCGGCAACGGTGCGATATTGCGCGGTCCAGTCGGAGGCCGTGACGATGTGGCGGGCATAGCCGCGCTTGTCGCCGTTGTAATAACGGACGTGCGGGTTCTCGCTCAGCGCCTCGGTCATGTCGCGCGCCCACGGACAGCCTGAGGCAATCGAGGTGCCGGCGAATTCATGGCCGATACGCTGGCTTTTGGCGTCATAAGGATCGCTATGCAGCGTCATGGCCCCGGAACAGTGCCAGTCACCCGACAGGGCGACCGGATGGCCCTTGCCCTGTTGCAGGGCGTTGATCAGCTTCTGACGCTGGGCCGGGTAACCGTCCCACTGGTCCAGATTGCGTTCTGGTGCTTCGGGGGCGGGGTTATAGCGGAAGGACGAGAACCAGGTCTGGGACGCCAGTACGGTGAAGGCGGCATCCGAGCGGGCAATCCCGTCGAGCAACCACTGTTCCTGGGCGCGGCCGGTCAGGGTGCGGTCGGGGTCGGCCAGGGTCGTGCACGGCTGCTTGCGGTTGTCACCGCACGCCTGGTCGTCGCGGAACTGGCGGGTGTCGAGCAGGTTGATCTCGGCCGGACCGAAGCGGTAGCGGCCATAGAGCTGGAGCGTGCTGTCGATGCCGCTCAGCACCGGCGGCTTTTCGATCGGCATGTGCTCCCAGTAGGCCTGGAACGCCGCCAGCTTGCGAACGCGGAATTCAAGCTCGGTCTGGGCGTGCGGGTCCTGCGGGATGGCGCCCGCCCAGTTGTTGTCGACCTCGTGATCGTCCATGGCGACGATCCACGGCGCCGCGGCGTGGGCGGCCTGAAGGTCCTTGTCGCTCTTGTAGAGGGCGTAGCGGTTGCGATAGTCCCAGAGGGTGACGATCTCGGCGCTGTTGTGCAGGCGGACGGTCTCGAAGGCCTGACGGCGTCCGCGTCCCAGGTCGCGCATCCGTGTCCCCAATGTGCCGATGCCGCCTTCGTAAATATAATCGCCGACATGGATGACGCAGTCGGGCATCCATTCGGCCATGTCCTTGTAGGCAGTGAAATAGCCGGCTTCGTAGCTCTGGCAACTGGCGTGGGCCAGTTTCACCGTCGCGTCGGCGCGCGAAGTCGTCCGCGTCCGGCCGATGGGGCTGTCGGCATCGCCAAAAGAGAATTGATACCAGTATTCGCGACCGGGCTGGAGGCCTTTCAGGACGACGTGCACGCTATGACCGACCGCATCCGAGGTCGTAAAAACACCCTGGCGGACCTGCTGCGTCATCGCCGGATCGCTGCACAGCCGCCAGCGCACTTGCGTGCTGCCTTTCGGCATGCCGCCGCCGTTCAGCGGATCGGGCGCCAGCCGCGTCCACAGCACCATGCCGTCGTCACGCGGACTGCCGGATGCAACGCCGAGCGTAAACGGGTAACGGTCGGCCGACCGCGCGGCTGCCGGAAGCCAAAGGGCGGCCGAAGCCGAAGTCAGAAACAGGCGACGCGTGAACATGGCGAACCTCGAAAAAATAAAGAATGCGAGGACCAGCTGGGGAATACCCGGTCCTCGCTAAGTTCAACGAAGCTTAGAACTTCGTCGAATAGGTCAGGTAGAAGCTGCGTGGCTTGCCTTCGAACGGATAGCCGTAGAAGTAGGCGTCGCTGGTCGTGGTGATGCGGCGCGGATCGTTCGCAGGCAGGTCCTTGAAGCGGTTGTATTCCGAACCGTAGAATTGGTTGCCGTAGCCGTAACGTTCGGCGTAGTAGGTGTCGAACAGGTTGGCGACGCGTAATTGAAAGCGGTGCTCACGGTTCTTGCCGGCCAGATAGGTCAAGGTGCCGTTGACGACGGTGTAATCACCGAAGTTATGGCGGAACTTTTCCGCCGGCCCGCCGGTCGCCCATTCAGGCCCTTGCGTGCGCGACAGCAGTTGCGCCTTCAGGCGGCCGTCCTTCGATTCCCAGTTCAGGCGGCCGATGACGAACCATTCGGGTGTCTCGTTGATCTGGATGCCCTGGCGCGGACCGCTGGCGGGGGCTGCGTCCTGGGCGGTGTAGGAGAAGCCGAAGGACCATTGTTTGCCAATATTGAAGTCGGCGTCGGCGGTCAGGCCTTTGATCTTGGTGATCGCGGTATCGTTGAAGTAGGTGTCCACTGAAACATTGGTGCCGTTGACATTTACGATGATCGGACGGCCCGAGGTCGTGCGGATGCGGTTCGAGATCTCGGTATCGAAGGCGCCGATTTCACCCGAGAAGGTGAAATCGCCGGCGACATGACGATATCCGATCGCAGCATTGTAAGTCTGTGTTTCTTCAGTCTGCAGATCGGGATTGCCGATGACGGTGAAAGCGATATCGGTAGCCGCTTCCGGCGGACGCGGATTGTTGATATAGAGTTCGTTGGTCTGCGGCAGGCTATAGGAGGTGCCTCCGTTGGCGCGGATGTAGAAGTCTCCGACCGGATGCTTGAAGCCGAACTTCCAGACCGTCTTGCTGTCGAAAGCTTCGGAATAGTCCTGACGGATGGCCAGCGAGATGTTGGTCGCCGGGCTGAACGGCAGCTTGGGATGGAAGTCGAGGAAGACGCCCGTCGTCGCGGAATTGTTGTCCGGGGTGGCAAAGCGCTTGTCCGAATCGTCGGCGTAGGAGACGTACTGGACGCCGGCGACCAGTTCGAGGAAACGGTTCAGGTTCAGCGTGGTGCGAACCGTAGCGCCCTGTTCCTTGAAGCCGCTGCGATACTGGTTTGTCGTGCCGAAGCCATGGGCAAAAGCAGGTTGAACTTCGCCGGTATATTCACCCTTGACGTACTTCTTTACCTGTCCGGTTACCGGATCCGTCGTCTTGTTTGTATCGATGCATCCCGCGTCGTGCAGGCAGATGACTGGATAGAGTTCGGCGTTCCACAGTTCCGGGTTGGAGTAATAGGCCGAGGCTTCGACTAGGACGTTTTCGCTGAAGCGCTTGGTGAAGGAGACATCGGCGATCGGGTAGCGTAGGGTGTTGGGCGAATAGCTCTCACCCGACGGGAACGGATCCTGGAACCAGCTCTCCGTGTAGATGACGTTGGCGCGCAACTCGGTATTGTCGTCGATCTGCCACAGGTACTTGGCGCCGACGTGATTCTTGTTGAGCGGATAGTCCTGGATGCCACCCGAGAGAGCGACATTGTCGGTGAACTTGGACGGGTCGAAGATGCGCGGACCGTCAGTCGCCAGCATCGAGCCGTAGAACATCAGCGAGTGCTTGCCGTCTTCGTCGAGCGGGAAGGAATAGTTGCCCCAGACTTCACGCGTGGCGAAGGAGCCGTAGGAGACGCCGAACTCGCCCTTGGTGGTGCCGTCGGGCTTCTTGGTGACGACGTTGACGACGCCGATACCGCCGTTGGAACCGAAATAGAGGCTGTTGCCGCCACGGAAGACTTCGATGTTCTCGATCATATGCGGGTCGATGGTCGTCGCGCCCCAGATGTTTTCCAGCGCCGGTCCGCGGTCGTACAGCGGCACGCCGTCCAGCGTCACCAGGGTGTCGCGGTCGCCGCCGCCATCGAGACGGATGGTGAATTCGCCTTCGTCGGGCGAGTAGCCGACATTGACGCCCTTGACCAGGAACTGGGCCGCTTCGGCGAAGTTGATGGCGCCCGACTGTTCGATCTGCTCGGCGGTGATGACCTGGACCTCGGTACCGTAGGCTGACAGCTCCTTGGCGACCGTCGACGCAGTCGAGCGCTTGCCGGTGATGACGACGGACTCTGCGTCGGCATCGGCGCTGCTGGCAGCGTTATCGGCGAGTGCTGCACCCGCCAGGCCGCAGCCCAGCGACACGAGCCCCAGCAGGGACGCGTGGTTACGTATTCTCTTCAAGACCATGATGTAACCCCATTTATGGCAGCCGCGAGTGAGGAGGGCGGCGACTGGCTGGTCGGGGAACCTAGTGAGAGGATGTGACGGAAACATCCCAGTTTGGTGACGCGTTAGTGAAATTTATTCATTTTTAATAACATATAAAATTGAGGTTGTTTCATTTTTTAGAAAGCTATATGAGCCCTTCCGCATGGCGTGCACGCTACATTTCTGCGTAGATTTTGTGAAACAGATAGCCGCAGTCACCAAAGTTTCATGCCTTTGGCACTTGAATCGCCATAGCATCGCCCGGGCCATCACGACTTCAGGAAATCTGCTTGAAACCCCTGCCTGACTCACCTGGTCCCGCGCCTGTCGACAACGCGCTGGCCCGTATCAATCTTGCCTATCCAAGCTTTGCCAAGGGTGCCCGTCGCATCGCGGATTACATCATCGCCCAGCCCGGCCGGATCGTGCAGATGTCGGTTACCGAGTTATCCGAAGCCACTGATGCATCCGAAGGCAGCGTCATCAACTTTTGCCGCAAGTTGGGACTATCGGGTTTCCAGCAACTCAAGCTCAGCCTGGCGCAGGAAACCGTCCGGCCGGTCCAGTTCATTCATGAAGACCTGGACCGCGATGACGATGTTGATACGGTGTGCCGAAAGATCTTCCACGCCGGCGTCCAGGCGCTGCATGATACGTTATCGGTGCTTGATTCCCGGGCCTTGAGCCAGGCCGTCGAAATCTTCCGTGCCGCCAAGCGGATCGAAATCTATGGTATCGGTTCGGCCGCGCCGATCGCCGAGGACGCCCATTACCGCATGCTGCGTATCGGGCTGGACGCCAAGGTGGTCATCGACAGCCATGTCCAGGCGATCAGCGCCTCACGCACCGATCCGGACGTGGCCGTCCTGACCGTCTCGCACTCGGGCGCCACCCATGAAACCGTGACCTCGACCCGTCTGGCCAAGGCGGCCGGCGCCAAGACGGTGGTGATCACCAACTTCGCCCGATCGCCTATTCAGTCCTATGCCGATGTCGTGCTGGCCACCATGGCGCGCGAAACCCTGTTCCGCACCGAAGCGATGACCAGCCGCATCGCCCAGCTCTGCGTCGTCGATGCCCTGATCGCCGCCCTGGCGCTGGCGGACTACGAACGTTCGACCACGACGCTGAAGCAGACCTTCGAGACCCTGTCGATCAAGCGCTTCTGATGGCGGGGCATTTGCCTTTCGAGCGATACTACGTATCGCGTTTTTAGGCGGTCAGTGCGTAGTCTGTTCCGGTGAACAGGAGGGACCTCATGGCCATTCTCGAACGTCTGGACGTTGCGATCAACAAAGCTCAACTCGATGGCCGTGAGGTCATCGAAATCGATATTACCCCAGTGGATTACAGGGAGCTCATGACATTCGCGGCGCAGTTCGATGAAGCGCAGCTGGAGGAGTTGCAGCTGGATATGGCGCGCCAAACCTATTGTGGCCATAAGCTTGTCATCGAGAA
>CAMLLA010000270.1 GCA_946480525.1 uncultured Asticcacaulis sp.
TGCATTGGCAGACACTGGAGCACCTGGCGCGCCGTATGCCGGAAATCGACGCCACGGTCGTGCGCTTGCGTCCGCGCGCCGCTGTTCGTCCGTCCGTCCTGTGGGCGGCAGCGGGCATGGCGGCCTGCATTGCCGGCGCCGTGTTCGGAATAACCTTCAGTCTGACGACGCTTGGTGACCTGCGCGCCCAGGCCGTATTGGAACAGGCCCAGGTCTTTGACGACGAGGCCGTCGGATGACGTCGAAAACCCTGAAATGGCTGCTCGGCGTTTCCGTGGCGCTTAATCTGTTCCTCATTGCCGGTGGCATTGGCGCCGGCGTGGTGCTCAACAAGCATATCCACGAACTGAAGCGCCCACCGGCTGCGTCGACTGGCCATCCTGGCCAGCAATTGCCGCCTGAAGCCAAGGCGCGCATCAAGGCCGTGATCAAGAAGGCGGCGCTGAGCGGTGAGCCGGACATGGAAAAGGCGCGTGAGCTGCGCAAGCAGGCGGGATTGATCGCCGCCGCCGAGCCTTACGATGCCGCCCGTGTGATCTCCCTGTCCGATCAGGCGCGCTCATATGAAGACATGGCGCGCGGCAAGATCGAAACGGCGCTGATCGAGGATATGGCCCAGTTGTCGGCCAAGGAACGCGAGGCTGTGGCCGGGTTTATCCTGCGTCCGTCCTTCCGCTTCCGCAAGTTCCTCGACAAGGATGGCGCTCCGCAGCCGAATGGCAAGCCCGCCCCGGCTTCAGCCGCCCCGAAATAAGAGTCAACCACCGGCCTGGCAATCAACACCCGGCAGGTCATAGGCTTCCTTCGTGTCGCGGCGAACCGCCTTGCAGCGGCCGTCTTCGCTGACGATATCAAAGGTCACCGGCAGGGCCATGGCGTGCGTTTCGTACGGCCCGGGTGGCGGCGGCAGGACGGTGATGGTTGAGCTGTTGCCGGACCGCGATGGTCCCAGTTCCACGCGCGCCCGCCCGACGGCGCGCGCCAGGGCGGTTTCGACGGCGGCATGCGTGGCGGGGTCCCCCAGATCGACAGTCGCGGAGCGGCTGCTGGCGACCGTCTGACACGCACTCAGGCCCAGCGCCAGCGTCACGGTCATGGCAAGCAGCCGCCGCATCAGCGCCGCATCCGCATGTCGCGGTTGACGTCCATGATCCACGGCTGCGGCTGTTCCAGCCTCAGCGATGCACTGGAGGACGTACCGACCGCGCTGCGGCTACTGCCGAGCGCCATGCTTGTCGGGGCCGGGCAGGTGCCGTTGGCGCCATAGGTCATCGCCGCCTTGAGCAATCCTTCATCGGCGTCACCCAGTTCATGGCCGAAGTCGTCGGCGACGGCGCAGCCGGCGATCTTGACGCCGTACGCCGCGGTCGAGTTGTTGGGGACGAAGCCGTCGGCATAGTCGCCGAAGCCCAGTTCGTTCACGCCCTGGAACTGGATCGTGTAGTAGGTCTCGCCGCAATTGTCCTCAGGGTAGAAGCCATACGGCTTGCCGCAGGTCTTGCCGCCGACCAGTATGACCTCGACGCCGACGCCGCGCAGGCCGTTGATGACCGCTTCAGAGGCGCTGCAGGTGCTTTCGGTCGAAAGGACAAAGACGCGCGGCAGGTTGAGGGCGGGCAGGGCAGTGCCGTTGGCGACCGTAAAGCCGAGCCCGGTCTTGTAGAATGGCGTCGGCGTATTTGCCCCCCCGGTGACCGGATTGAGCGAACCGGCGGCGGCATTGAACTTGAGCTTTTCGAAAGTCTTGCCGTTCGTGCGCGTATCGCCCGCCACCATGTAGCCAAGCTGAGAGGCCACGGCCAGCAGGCCGCCGCCGTTGTAGCGGAGATCGAGCACCAGATCCTTTACGCCCTGGTCCTTCATGCTTTGCATCGCCGTGACGATTTCGTTTTCGCTCGAAAACGGACTGAAGGTGTTGAACAGGATATAGCCCGTCTTGTTGCCCGCGCCGTCGGTCAGGACCCTTGTCCGGTTGACCGGCTTCGATACCAGGTTTTGCGAGACCAGGACGACAGTGCGGTTGGTAGATGCGCCGGGATCGCGAACGACAAGTGTCGCCGTCACGCCGGCGGCGGCCGGGAACAGCGTGTTGTTCAGCGTGTCGATCTCGGCCTGGGTGGTGCCGCCATAGACTACGTCTATGCCGTTGACCGTCAGGATGCGCGTGCCGCGAACCAGCTTCTTCTGGCCGCCTTCGATGGCCTCGGCAGGCGTGCCGGGTTCCGTGAATACGACGCGGACATCGCGCGGAACAGTGCCGGACAGGATGGCGAACTCCGCGCCGTAGCTGGCCGTCGCGGCCGAATTGCGCCGGGCCAGGTAATCGGCCGTCGGCTCCGAGAAGTGGAAGTCGTCCTTGTCCTTGCCGGACGCCGTCTTGGCCATGGTCTTCAGTATGTCGAAATACTGAATGCGCGTGTTGGCATTATTCGGATTCGTGTCGGTGACCTCGGTATTCCAGAGATAGGTCTCGTGCGTCCAGGACCGCAGCCAGTTCTTTTCGTCGACCGCCGTGCCAGCCTTGTCGAGGTAGGCGTTGCCTTCTATGTCGACCCCTGTGCGCACCGTCTGGCACTTGTCCTTGAAGGTGCTGGCTGCCTGGAAGACGCCGGAGACCCAGCCCGTCGCGCTGGACGAACTGCTGGACGAAGAGGCGCTGCCGCCGCCTGAAGGCGTGGACGATCCCCCTCCGCCTCCGCCACCTCCGCACGCGGCGACGATCGCCGTGGCGGCCAGGACGAAACACAGCTGTGCGATTTTACAGATACTGAACTTGCTCATGACGCGAACATGATCACGTTTTTTTGCTTACGGCAAGGTGGTCGTAGCGATGCGCCTGTCTCAGGCGGCGCGGTCCGACGAGCGGTCGGCGTCCGGCTTTGCCGGCTGGCGGATGGGCAGGACGATATGCACCTTGGTGCCTTCGCCCGGTGCGCTGTCGAGATCCATGCGGCCGTGGTGCATTTCGGTCAGCGACTTCGAGAGCGCCAGCCCCAGGCCCGTGCCCTCCTTGGTGCGCAGATACTGGTTGTCGATCTGCTCGAACGGCCGGGCCAGCTTCTGCAGGTCCTTTTCGGCGATACCGATGCCAGTATCCGAGACGGTAATATGGACGTTTTCATCCGTCCGTACGGCGGACACGGTGATCGTTCCATCCTTGGGCGTGAACTTGACGGCATTGGTCAGAAGGTTGAGCAGCACCTGCTTCAATGCGCGGAAGTCGGCTTCGATCTCAGGCAGATCGGGCGGGATATGGGTGCGCAGCCTGAGGCCGGCTTTTTCCGCACGCTGCCGGATAAGGCGCAGCGTATCGTCGGTCACCTCTTCAACATTCACGGGTTCGAAGCGCAGGTTCATCTTGCCGGCCTCGATCTTCGACATATCGAGAATGTCGTTGATCAGGCTGAGCAGGTGCTGGCCGGAACTGAGGATATCGCCGGAATATTCCTTGTAACGCGGATGGCCCAGCGGACCGAACATCTCCGACGACATGATTTCCGAGAAGCCGTTGATGGCATTGAGCGGGGTGCGCAGCTCGTGGCTCATATTGGCGAGGAATTCGCTCTTGGCGTGGTTGGCGGCTTCGGCGCGAATCTTGGCCATTTCGTATTTGCGCGCAAGAACCTCCTGCTGCTTGCGGCTCTGCTCCAGCTTTTCGACCAGGGCCTGGAGCTGCTCTTCGTTGTTGCGGCTCAGCTCTTCCTGCACCTTGACGGCGGTGATGTCGGCGCCTGTGACGACGCGGCCTCCTTCACGGGTCGGGCTTTCGGAAATCTGGATCCAGCGGCCGTTGTTCAGCTCGGCCTCGATGACGCCGTCGCGCCCATCCGCCACCGGAACCTGGCGCCGGATGGCGATCTGGATCACCTGGTCGATCAGGTCGCGCGGCGTGCCCTGGCGCAGGAAGCGTTCGTCGACATTGAAGGTCGTTCCGAAAGTCTTGTTCCACATGGTCAGGCGGCCGTGGCGGTCCCACAGGACGAAGGCGTCGGACACGGAGTTGATGGCGTCGAGCAGGCGCGCTTCGGCGCGTTGCGCGCGAAGCTGTGCCGTCCGTTCCTCGGTGACGTCGAGCGCCACGCCCGACAGGCGGGTGAAGCCGGAGGCCGAGCGTTCGCCGACCGCCTGGCCGCGCGCGTCGATCCACAGGGCGCGGCCGCCGTCGCGCGGTACGCGGAAAGACACGTCGAAGGCACCGGTCAGGCGCGCGTCCGTCAGGGCCTGGGTGACGGCGCCGCGGTGATCCGCGGCCAGCCGTGCCAGCACTTCGGAACCGGACGCGACGCCACCGCCGCCCCAGCCCAGCATGACGCCCGTGACGTCGGACATATAGATCAGGTCCTGTTCGAGATCCCAGTCCCAGATACCGCAATGCGCCGCTTCGACCGCCAGGCGGTAGCGTTGTTCGCTGGCCTGGAACTGAAGCGTCTGGCTGCGGCCACGCCGCGCCTGATAGATCAGCAACAGGGTGAAGAGCACGCCGACCAGAAGCGGCCCGCCAACGAAGACAAGGCCGGTGATCAGGCTGGTCGATATGGAAAAGAACGGCTGTGTTGGAATGGCGTTGAGCACCAGAAGGCCGTCTCCGCCTGCAGCGCCGACCCGCGCCGAGGCGACCTTGACGAAGCCCGCCCCTTCGCGCGCGCCCTGGACAAGGTCGCGGCTGTCGGCGCGGTTGCGCAATTGCAGCGGGGGCACGGCAATGGCTGTATCGGTATCCTGGCCGACAAGGCGGGTATCGGTGGCCGCCAGGATCACGCCGTCCTTATCGACCAGCATGCCCAGGCGGCCGTCGCCGGGCGTATAGAGGACGGCAGGATCAAGGCGCGCGACCAGCACCACGCCGCCGGTCTTAAGGGTCATATAGGGCCGGGCGCTGCCGCTCAGGCGTGAACTCAGTGCGCTGATGTCCGGTTTCTGGCCGGAGCGGCCAGCCGCCGCTTCAGCCGCCTTGCGCAACAGGGTGTGATCGTCATTTCCGGAAACGGCGGCGATCACACCGGTTCCGGTGTCGACACGGACAACGGCGAAGCTGGACAGGCTGCCGCGCGCCAGGCGCAAACCGTTTTCCGCCGCACTCAACGTATCGGACGGAGCCAGTGCAAGGCGATCGGCGGTCGCTTCCATAGCCGCGCGCGCCAGGCCCAGGCGCGTTTCGGCGCGGGCGGCGCCGAGTTCCGCGCCTTCGAGCAGAACCTCGCCCTGACGGTCCTTGTCCGCGGATAACGAATTGCCCAGTTGCAGCGTCGAAAGCGCCGAGAACAACGCCATGCCCAGCAGGAGCACAAGTATGGTCAGCCGCATCCACAGCGGCACGGTATTGGGTATGAAGCTGAGGGCTGCACGCGTCAGGCTGCGGTTGGCGGGCGTCGGGTTTTCGGCGCGCACTTCCGCTTTCGGCCGGGCCGGGTGGATGCGGGAATGTGGGCGCCGTGCCGTCAAGCTTTGTTCCGCTTCGCTTCAGGCCTTTCGCGCGATCCGGCATGATTGCGCAGCGGGCGTCTGGTTCTGGTTTCAGCGCAGATGTCCTGAAACGCTTGGCTTCGGAAATGCGCGCATGTGTTTTGATTCGCGTTAACGAACAGGGTAAACGCCGCGTTAATCTATTGTCGAGAGTCTTAAGTGCCGGTGAATCCAAATAATTTGAATCCAGGCATTCGAATTCGGCGCATTGGCCGAGGGCGGCTGACCGGTATCAGCTCTCCGCCGTCTCGCCACGGCCGTTGTTCGGCGGCTGGTGATCGGCGGTCCAGCCTTCGCGGCGTTCGGGCCCGTCGTATTTCGGGTCCATACGCCGGCGACGGTCCGGCCCGAAATAGCTGCTGGTCTTGATGAAAGGGCGGGGGTAGTCGACGATGGCGACGACCTTGCGGTACAGTTCCTGCGCCGTGACCGGTTTGCAGCAGAACTCATTGGCGCCGGCGTCGCGTGCCGCCACCACGCGTGAACGCTCCGAATGCGCCGTCAGCATGATGAT
>CAMLLA010000271.1 GCA_946480525.1 uncultured Asticcacaulis sp.
CGCCGCTCTCCTCCCCCCGCTCTCCGTCACTGTCCTCCCGCTCCTCCCGCTCCTCCCGCTCCTCCCTGTCGCGAAGCGATGGGGAGGGGGACCGCACGAATGAGCCATCGACCGATGGCGAATGAGATGTGGTGGTGGGGCCTCTTGCCACGCGCTCTTGACTCAGACCCGCAATAAGAACAAAATAAGAACAAACAAAGGAGGGTATCATGCACGAGTTTGAAACCGCGCTGCGGCTTTTCCTGGCGGGCCACACCTCGATCGTGGAAACCAAGGCGGCCTTGCTGAAAGGCTTTCCGGGCCCGCGCGCGCCCCACGAAGCGCTTCTTCTGGCCGACTTTGTCGAAGACGTCGCCCTAAGCGTCCGCGCCGGCCGCGCCTGCGTCGCGGAAGCGGTTAGTGACTTGGTGCATGTTAGGGCAGCGGAGTGTGGTGGAGGGTGTCAGGGAATGATGATGCATTGAGGGAGCCTACTAGCTGGTTAGACGGCGCTATCGTAGTGAGTATCCACACCTTGAGTTGGTTTGCGCATGACTGATGATAAAATCGCTGGTTATGGCAGCTAGGCGAATCAGTCTGGGGTTCTCGTCTTTACCGAGGGAAAGCGATGCAAACGATTAGGCTAAATAAAGCTGAGTGGACATTCGATGAGAGTATTAACCTAGGTCCTCCAGGCGGATTTGGTGAAGTATTTCGCGGTTTGAGTGCCAACGGTCCCGTAGCCGTTAAGCGTTTAAAACTAACCGCGAGTGAAGCTGCCCATAGGGAAATGAACATTGGGGAATCGTTGGCGGGACGGAATTTGGATTATGTTGTTCCCGTCCTGGATTATGGGCAGGATGCCAATTCTGATAGTTATTTCCTAGTTATGCCCATATGCGACCGAAGCCTCCAAGATGAGGTTAACGAAAAGGGAACGCTTACGTTAGCCGAAGCTCGGCTGGTTGCTTTGGACGTACTTACCGGCCTCCGCGAAGTGGGCGATATCGTCCACCGTGACCTCAAACCCGGCAACGTGTTGCGCTATCAAAATAAGTGGTGCTTGGCGGATTTCGGCATCGCCAAATTTGTCGAGGATAGCACTTCGCTACGCACTCTCCGAAACAACCTTACACCGGCGTACGGAGCACCAGAGCAATGGCAAGGTGAAGCCCCTTCTCGTGCAACTGATATCTACGCCTTGGGCTGCATGCTTCATACGATGCTAAATGGTGCTCCTCCATTTAGTGGCTCACAAGATCAGATAAGAGAAGCACACCTTCACAATCCAGCACCGGTTCTTGATATCAATCCTAGATTGTCAACGTTTGTTGGACAGATGTTGCGTAAAGCGCCAGCATCACGACCAAATGTAGAAAGGTGCATTGAGATAATCAGTTCTGTGGAAACTGCCAACGCTCGTCCCTTACATGCAGGACTTATTGCCGCAGCCGGACAAGTAGCCCGCGAATCTGCACTCACGGAGGCCGCCGCTAACGCAGCAGCAACTGCTGAACGCCAGCGTCAACAAATGATCACGGAGGCGAACGCAGATCTTCAAGGGATCATCAAACGCCTATTTGGCGCGGTAACAGCTGCATCAGATGAAACTCAAGTCGACAAGCATTCAATAAAGCTCGGCAGAGGTTTGCTATCGTTCATAACACCGAGTGATGTTACACCAGCTCGACAAGAAATTCACGGATCCAGTCCGTCTTGGGAAATAATCGCGTGCGCAGCACTGTCAGTTACGCGAGAAAAACTGAGTGTCCCCTTATCCAGAAACGAAAGTATGTCGATGATGTATTCGGCATTTTCGGGACCGGATCATCATGATTATACTTGGAGTGCAACCCTATTCTTTGGAAAGTCCAACCAAGACCCTAATTATCGCTGGCGCGAAACAGCTTTTTGGAGTTTTAATAATTCTCAAAACAGAGAAGAGCCATTCGCCCTCCGACCAGATGACCGTGACTTTGCAATCGCTTTTTCAAAGACTATGGGAACAGTCAACACCGCCTATGGCCCCCTCACTATAGATGGAGAGGATGAGGACCAATTTCAGCATCGTTGGCTGACACTTTTTTCCAAAGCAGTACAAGGGGTGTTAAGTCGCCCCAATCAAATGCCGATAACAGATCATTTTTGGAAGTGATATCTATCGCTGCACATAAGTGAATTAAACTATTAAAGTCATTTCTGCACGGCGGCTGAGGACTATACCCATTGGGGCCGTTGTAGGATGCAAAAGAAAAAAGGGGTCAGGGAAAAAGGGGGCAGAGTTACTTTCTGCCCCTATGAACAGTAAAATGACTTGTTACTGCGTCGAAACTTCCGTCGTCGGGACCTCGGCGGCCGGCGCTGCCTCAGGCGCCGCAGCACGCGGCGCGGTGGCCGCGCTGCCCCAGCGGTAGTCCGGATCGCTGGGCACACCATTGAACTCAAGCGCGTAGATGCCGTTATAGCCGCAGGCGGCCTGGCTGCCATTGGTATAGACGGCCGGGCGGATCGTGTCGGCGGACGGCTTGCCCGCCAGCCACGCCTTCGGCGCCTCCAAGGTCAGGTCAGGGCCGATATCGGCGGCCGCCATATTGAAGGTGCCGGCATAGACGACTTCGCCGGCTCCGACCGGGAAGGACGGCGAGCCCATGCAGAAGCCGATATCGGCCCGGCCGCCGATGGCGGCGATGCGCCAGCGGCCCGGCGGCGCGGCAAACGCGGCGAAGGCGCCGCCCCTCCCGACGCCCTTCCCGGCAACCTTGAGCTCGCCGACGGTAACCGTGTCGGGCGCATGGTCATTAGTCGACGGCTTGACATTCGGGTCCGTCCCCATGCGCGCCAGGGTCATGCGGAAGCCGTCATTTCGGCTGGCGCCTGAGAGCCGCACCACGATGATGCCGGCTTCGGGCAAGGTCGTGGCGATCTGATCGGGCGTCAGGGCTTTTTGCGGCCATTTCGCATCGAGTTTAATGACGGTCGAGCGCTGGGGCGGCGGCATGATCACCGTGGTCAGCGGCTTGCCGGTGACGGCCGCCAGGCTCAGGAGACCGTCATTATTGTGCCGGGGGCGGTCGAGGAGATAGCGGCCGCTGGCCGCGACTGCGTCGTTCTTCCAGGTCCGCGCGATTTCGCCGTGAGGCTGCTCGGCGCCCGTCCACGGCGCCAGGCGGGTCGCCAACTCTGCCGGTGGCAGTTGCGACAGGCTGAGCCCTTCGGCTTCAGGCAGGCGGACGACGCGCCAACCTCTGACAACCATGCAGTTTTCGAAGGCCGACGCGTAGACGCCGCGGCTAAAGCCTTCGATCATACGATCAACGATGGCATTGCCGATCGCATTGCCGATTATTTCACCGACCTGACCGGCGGCGGAATAGTCGTAGGAGTAGATGTAGTTCGGGCCGTCCCGCAATTCGGCATCAGCGGAGCGGACCTTGAAGGCCTCCGCCGCACAGGCGGCGACGGTGTCCTTATGGTCGGCGTCGGTCGAGCCCGGCAGATTGTAGTAGGTATAGCCCTTGGTCATGTTGCCCATGCCGATCACATCGTTGGTCGCGGCGTAGGACATGGATGGCGCGACAAGCGCCATGACGGCAGCAACCGCCACGCAACAGACGTGGCTGGACGAACGCGATTTTGAAACGTGCATGGATTTCCCCCAAATAGCCCTGAGGAAAAACCTAGCATGTGTCGCGGGCTTATTGAAACGAAGAAAGGGGCAAACTATCAGCCGTTGCCGGTCTTTTCCCCATCCAACCACGCTTCCGCCAATCCCTTCCACGCCTTGTGCGTCCCGTCCGTGTCCCTCAGGGCAAAGCCATGCGGGGCGGTGGCGAAGATATGGGCATCGACGCGACCGGCGGCATCGCGCACCGTCTTGATCAGGTTGAGCGCGTGCTCAATCGGCACCGCCTGGTCGTGCAGGGCGTAAGCAAGAAAGACCGGACATTGCGGCACGCCATGCGGCTCGGACGAGATGCCGATGGGCCAGGCGTCGTAAAAGGCCTGCTTTTCCACGGGCGGATAGTCGGGCTTGCCGGCCGGGGCCTTATAGTTCGAATGGTTGGCGTTGATCGGCGCATAGGCGATGATGACACCCTTGGGCTCCACACCCGGTTGACAGGCGATGGTGCCCGCCAGATGGCCGCCTGACGACAGGCCGACGACAAACAAAGGCACATCGCGCTGGATGTGCTCAAGCGCCGTCATGGCGTCGCTGAGCGCGATATCGCTGGGGTTCTTGCCGCCCTTGCCATCATCCGCGCCCGGCAGGCGGTGGACCAGCACATAGGCATTGAACCCCAGGTCGTTCAGCCACTGCGCAATGTCGGTGCCTTCGCGGTCGTAGACGAGTTGCAGGTACCCGCCGCCGCCGCAGACAATGGCGCTGCCCTTCGCGTCCGGCACTTCGAAGGCGTGCAACTCGGCCCGGGTCACGGACGTAAAGATGCGGTCGGGGTAGTCGCCGCCCAGGGCATTGTCGGCGCCGTCGCTGAGCGCGATGACGCGCGTCGGCTTTACTCCACCGTCAGGACGGTGACCGACTTCGATGGGACTTCCAGCCATAGCGCCTTGCCTTTTGCTTTGATGGTTTTGAGCGCGACCGGCACGAAGGGATCGGCCTTGTCGAACGCCGGGTGGGCGTCGGTGGTTTCGGCCGTCAGCATGCGGCTCTGCGTCACCTTGCCGTCCAGCCCGCTCAGATCGATGCGTGCGGGCTTTGCAGGGTCGAGATTGACGATCGAGACGTGCACCACGCCTTTTCCGTCGCGCGATGCCGATACGCTTAAACTCGGCAGGTCGCCATAGGCGGGCGCGGTGACATCGACCGGCAGCCGCGTAGCGTCCTGATGGACCTTATACATTTCAAAGACATGCCAGGTCGGGGTGACGATCATCTTGTCGCCCTTGGTCAGCACCATGGCCTGGAGGACATTGATCGTCTGGGCGATATTGGCCATGCGCACGCGGTCGGCGTGGTCGTGGAAGATGTTGAGCGTCATGCCGGCGATGACGGCGTCGCGCAGGGTGTTTTCCTGATAAAGCGTCGAGGCACCCTTGGTGCCGTCCCACCACGTGCCCCACTCATCGACCGCCAGCCCGACCTTTTTCTCAGGGTCGTATTTGTCCATGATGGCGCCGTGCTTGCGGATCAGTTCGTCCATGACGTAAGCGCGCTTGAGGCCCGCCTTCCAGCCGTCTTCGCCGAAGCCGGTGGCCGCGCCCTTCTTCTGCCAGCTGCCGGCAAAGGTATAGAAGTGCAGCGACAGCATGGGCATCAAAGGCCGGTCGATATTGTAGGCCATGGGCGACGGATCGGGCCGCCACAGCATGGCGCGCTTCATCATCGTCTCGGTCCAGGCGTATTCGTCGGTGTCGGCGCCAACCGCGATCAGTTGCCCGCGCGGGCCCGACCAGTTGCGCACAAAGGCAGCGTATTTGCGGAACTCATCGGCATAGGTGTCGGCGAACATGTTGCCGCCACAGCCCCAGGTCTCATTGCCGACGCCAACGTATGGCACGTTCCACGGCTCGGGGTGACCATTCTTCGCGCGCTCCCCGCCCGGCGGTGAGTCCGCCGGCGCGGTCATATACTGCATCCAGGAGTCTGCCTCCTGGACCGTGCCGGAGCCGACATTGATCGAGACGAAGGGCTTGGCGCCGATCTGTTCGGCGAAGTCCATGAATTCGTGGGTGCCGAAAGCATTGCTTTCCGGCACATTGCCCCATGAGCCGTTGATCGAGGCGGGGCGTTTGTCGCGCGGGCCAATGCCGTCGCGCCAGTGGTATGAGTCTGCGAAACAGCCGCCCGGCCAGCGCACGACCGGCGGGTTCAGCTGCTTCAACGCCGCGACGACATCGTTGCGGATGCCGCGCGTGTTGGGAATGGGCGAGTCCTCACCGACCCAGATGCCTTCGTAGACGCCGCGCCCCAGGTGCTCGACGAAGTGACCGTAGATGTTGCGGTCGATCTTCGCCCCCGGTTGGTCGGCAT
>CAMLLA010000272.1 GCA_946480525.1 uncultured Asticcacaulis sp.
TTGCCCCTATACACGCGTTCCAGGCGTGCGCCTTCAACCACTCGGCCACCTGTCCATCCAGATCGCAACGAAGCATAAGCCTGTCACGCGGAAGGCGGTCTTTATAACCACGCCGCGCAGCGACGCAAGCCTTAACATGGCTTTTTTTGTAACCATATCGAAGGCTGGCGCGTATAAGCAGTGCAACGAAAGGTTCCCCGCATATGTTCGGTCTCAAAACCCAGATGATTTCCCAAAGCCAGGCTCTGCCAGGCCGGCCCGACCCTATTCCTACGGATGAAGTCCACGCAGTATTGAATACGCCGCTGAAAGGTCCGTATCCCGAAGGCTCAGAAAGCGTCGTTTTTGCCATGGGATGTTTCTGGGGTGTCGAGCGCCTGTTCTGGAAACAGCCCGGTGTGTTCACAACGGTCGCGGGGTACATCGGCGGCTACACGCCGAACCCCACCTATAAGGAGGTCTGCTCCGGTCAGACCGGCCACACCGAAGGCGTGCTCGTCGTCTATGATCCCAAGATCATCAGTTTCCAGCAGTTGTTGAAAATCTTCTGGGAGAACCATGACCCTACACAAGGCAACCGCCAGGGCAATGACGTAGGCACCCAATACCGTTCGGCCATTATCCCGTCGACTTCGGAGCAATATACTCTGGCTATGACCAGCCGCGACGCTTTCGCAACCCAGATGAAGCTGTTGGGCAAGGACGCCATCACGACGGAAGTCTTCCAGCCGTCTGACACGACCGAGGCCGATGCGCCCACGCCCTTCTACTTTGCCGAGGATTACCATCAGGGCTATCTCGACAAGAACCCCGGTGGCTATTGTGGCCTCAAGGGCACCGGCGCAACCTGTATTATCTGAGCGCCGCTATTACCGCCGGCAACTCGCCTTCCAGGTCCTCGGCAATCAAGCCTTCACCGAAACGGCGGGCGGCTTGGGCGTGCAGCCATGCGGCCGCGCATGCCGCGTCAAACGCCGCCATACCTTGAGCCATGAGACCGACAGCCATGCCGGCCAGCACATCGCCTGAACCCGCTGTCGCCAGTTGCGGCGGGGCATCGCGGTTGATGACCGTGCGGCCATCGGGCGCGGCGATCACAGTGTCTCTGCCTTTGAGCAGCACCACGGCGCCCGACGCCTTCGCTGCTTTCTGCGTATCGGCGACGCGTTCGCTGATGGCGCCGAACAGGCGCGTAAATTCGCCTTCATGCGGCGTCATCAGCGTGTTGGCGCTGGTGGCGCGGAACAGCGCCGCGGGCACTTTGCGGAACACGGTCAGCGCGTCGGCATCGAGCACGCATGGTCCCGCCGCCAAGGCTGCCAGCGCGAAGTCGCTGGTCCGGTTGCTCAGCCCCGCGCCGGGGCCAATCAGAGCGGCGGTGATGCGCTTGTCTTCCAGCAGATGCGAGAAGGCGGCGGGGTCCTTGATCATCTTGGTCATGACGGCCTGCAACGCCACGGCATACACAGGCAGGGACGTTTCATCGCACACCACCGACACCAGGCCTGCACCAATGCGCAATGCCGCTCGTGCTGAAAGCCGGGCCGCGCCTGTCGACTGGATGGGGCCGCCGATGACAAGGGCGTGGCCGCGGTCATACTTGCTACCGTCGGATTTCAGCCGGGGCAGGGCATCGCGCCATATGGCAGGGCTATTGTCCACGGTCATCGTGCGCTCCAACGAAAGGCAGCAAACGGGTCAGGTCGTCCCGTGCAATATCCTTGCCATACCGTAAGGGAAGGTTGTGGTGCAGGCGTACCCAGTCCTCCATCATTGCCGCCTGCTGTTCATAGCCGTAGTCCCGGTAGGGCTTGCCTGGAATCAGGTCATAAGCATAGTGGCCATGGTGGCCGATGACGTCGCGCCAGATGTAGCGCAGCAGCGTCATGCCGTTGCGGTATTGCCAGACGTGGACCATTTCGTGCGCCAGGATGGATAGCATGACGGGACTGCGGCTCAGGTCGTCCACCAGGTTCGGCCAGAAGATCGTATTGCCGCGCACCAGGATGACGGCATAGCCGCGCAGCCAGCGCGACAGATACGACAGCGGGTGGTGACCAGCCCTCAGAACCACATCCTCAGGCACTGCCGCGAGCAGCCCTGGCGGCAAGGCGGCGCGTTCGGCCGGGGTGAGAGGGCGGCTGTCAGCTCCCTCTCCCAGCTTGCGGGGAGAGGGTTGGGGGGAGGGGCTTTTGTGCAGTTCAAACACAGTCATTGTTGATAAGCTTATGCGCGAACTGTGCTTGCGGCAATCTGGGAGCCGGTTCTGTGACTTCAAAGAAATGGCACCGGTCGCATGCCCCTCACCCTAGCCCTCTCCCCGGCCTCGGCGCCAGCCAAAGCGGGGAGAGGGGAATTGAAGCGCGTCAACGGAATCATTGCTGGTTCTTTCCAGCGCGAATAGAGTGCGGGGCAATTCGAGAGGAAGCTCCATGACCCTGGCCTTTGCGCCGCTCGCGCCCACTATCGTGCCTGTTACCACGGGCGCTGGCTTTCCGGTCCGCCGGGTGTTCTGTATCGGCCGCAACTACGCCGCTCACGCCCGCGAAATGGGTTCTGACCCCGACCGCGAGCCACCGTTTTTCTTCACCAAATGGGCCGAGGCCGTCGTGCCGTCAGGAGCGGAAATTTCCTACCCTCCGGAAACATCCAATTATCATTACGAAGCCGAACTGGTTGTCGCCATCGGCAAGCCCGGCCGCAACATCGCGCGTGGGGACGCGCATATCTATATTTTCGGCTTTGCCTGCGGGCTCGACATGACGCGCCGCGATTTGCAGAACGAGGCCAAGGGGAAGGGCCGCCCCTGGGACATCGGCAAGAATGTCGAACAGTCCGCGCCGATCGGTCTGATAAAACCCGCCGCCGAGTGTCCAGCGATGGACGGCGGCGCCATCACGCTCACCCGCAACGGCGAAACAAAGCAGACGGGCGATCTTGGCGACATGATCTGGCCGGTCGCAGACGTCATTGCCTATATCTCGCGCTTCTACGAACTTCAGCCCGGCGACCTTATCTATACCGGCACGCCCGAAGGTGTCGGCCCGGTCATTCCCGGCGATGTGCTCACCGTTCATATTGACGGCCTCAACGACCTTACCGTTACGATCGGCGCGCCCAGATGACCGCCGCCGCGCCCGTCAAGAAGCCCTTCTGGGCGCTACTCTACGTCCAGGTCCTCGCCGGCATCGTAATCGGTGCGGCATTTGGCCTGATCTGGCCCCACGCCGCCGCGCAACCCTGGATGAAAGCCATAGGCGACGGTTTCGTCAATGCGCTCAAGATGATGATCGCCGTGCTGATCTTCTGCACGGTGGTGTCAGGTGTCGGCCATATGAAGGCCGCCGGCCAGGTCGGCCGTGTCGGCCTTAAGGCCATTATCTATTTCGAGGTCATGTCGACTCTTGCCCTGATTATCGGGCTTGTGGTCGGCAATCTGGCCCACCCGGGCCAAGGGCTCAACGCCCCCGGAGATGCGGCGGCTATTGCGAAGTACGTCGCGCCCGGAACGCACGAGACTGTAAGCGACTTCTTCCTCCACCTGATTCCCAAGAGCTTCTTTTCCGGATTCGCGGAAGGCAATATCCTGCAGGTTCTGCTGCTGGCCATACTGACCGGGTTTGCCCTGATGCGGCTTGGTGATCGTGTCGCTCACGTCCGCACGCTGATCGACGAGGCGACCTATATCATCTTCGACATCGTCAATATGGTGATGAAGGCGGCGCCGCTGGGCGCCGGCGCCGCGATTGCGTTTACGCTCGGGAAGTATGGGCCAGACGTCATAGGCAATTTGCTGGCCCTGATCGGCGTATTCTATCTGACCTCGGCGCTGTTTGTTTTCGTCATACTGGGGACGGTCTGCTGGGCGTTCGGCTTCTCGATCCTGCGCCTGATCCGCTACGTCCGCGACGAATTGCTGGTGATCCTCGGTACGTCGTCGTCCGAAAGCGCACTGCCCAGTATCATGGAAAAGATGGAGCGGTTGGGCTGCTCGAAGCCCGTGGTCGGTCTGGTGATCCCGACCGGCTACAGTTTCAATCTCGACGGCACCAATATCTATATGACGCTTGCAACGCTGTTTATCGCCCAGGCCATGAACGTCGATCTCACGATTATGGATCAGGTGACTTTGCTCGTCGTCGCCATGCTGACGTCCAAAGGTGCCAGTGGTGTAACAGGTGCTGGCTTTATTACGCTGGGCGCCACGCTGGCGGTCATCAATCCCGTGTTGGTCCCCGGGATGGCCATCGTGCTCGGCATCGACAAGTTCATGAGCGAATGCCGCGCCCTGACCAACTTTATCGGTAACAGCGTCGCCTGCGTGGTCGTCTCGCGCTGGGAAGGCGAGCTAGATAAGGACGCACTTAAGCGCGGCCTGTCGGCGCGGACGGAGCCTGTGCTTCCGGAAACCTAGGGCGCGATCGTCGAGGCTGAAACACTCGTCATTTCTGGGACATCGACCGGCGGCAGCGCAGGCTCATAGTCCTTCGGCGTCGTCGAGACGTTCTGCGCCGAGAACTCGTCGGCCATCTCGCTGCCGGTAACGGTGGTACGCTCACCTTCCGGATTGCAGGCGGCGACCGCTATGGCCATCAGGGCGGCGGCAACAGGAAGGATCTTGGCAGCAGGGCTCGGCATCGAACGGCTCCGTGAAATGCGTGTTCCCTGTCTACGATGGAGGCGCATGGGAATGCCTCGTCTTTACAAGGCCCTGTTGATAAAATGTCGGTAAGCGCTTTTCGTCTGACCACGACGTGGTAAGGTCTGACCAAAAAGATATTGGGAGACAGAGATGAAAGCTGGCCTAGCCCTCCTGTTGGCGTTCCTTGCCACGCCTGCCCTGGCGCAAACGACGACCGAGCAGGACCATCGCCAGATGCTCGACCAGTTGGAAATCACGTCGATCCGCCCGGGACCGAGCGGTGACCCATCCACCCCCAATGCCGCCAATACCGATGAGGCAAAAGCCAATCCTCATCCCGACTGGCCGGACCTGCTGACGCTCAAAAACGGCAAGCCGGTCACGACGCCTGGGCAATGGCGAACCCAGCGCCGGCCGGAAATCGCTGCCGACTTCGAACTCGAAATTGTCGGGCGTATTCCTGCTAATGTCCCGAAGGTCACGTGGTCGGTGGTGGCCTCCGAGGTGGAGTACATCAACTTCAAGCCTGTCACCGCCACGAAGCTCAAAGGAACTGCGGACAATTCCGCCTTCCCGGAGCTGGACGTGTCCATCGACGCCATGCTGATCCTTCCCGCCGATGCTGTAAGGACGCCCGTGCCGGTGCTTGTCATGTTCACCTGGGGAAGCGCGAAATTCCCGGCGCCGCAACAGCCGGCCGCGAATGACATGGCGCGCATCAATGCGGCCCTGAAAGCTGAGCTGACTGCACGCGATCCGATGCTGGCCCAGGTCTTTGCAAAATATCCCGCCTACGATATCGCCACCGCCGCACCGTTTCCGCCGCCGCCCGGGTCTGGCCCCGAAGAGCGTATCCAGCAACTTGTCGCCGATGGTTGGGGCGTCGTGCTGTTAAACCCCACCAGCTACCAGGCCGACAACGGCGCCGGCTTGACGCGCGGCATTATCGGCCTGGCAAACAAGGGCCGGCCGCGTAAACCCGATGACTGGGGCGCGCTCAGGGCGTGGGGCTGGGGCGCCAGCCGCGTTCTCGACTATCTCGAAACCAGGCCCGAAGTGGACAGCAAGCACGTCGGTATCGAAGGTGTGTCGCGCTACGGCAAGGCGGCGCTTGTCACCATGGCGTTCGACGAGCGGTTTGCGCTGGGCCTGATCGGCTCGGCGGGAGAGGGCGGTGTCAGCCCCTATCGCCGCAA
>CAMLLA010000273.1 GCA_946480525.1 uncultured Asticcacaulis sp.
AGAAGCGGCTGCGCGCCCTGGCTATCGAAGGCATGGTATGGGGCGGTCTGGCCGCGGTGGCCATCGCGACCTTTGTCCTGGCCTATGTGCTGCGCGTCGACATCGTAAAGGCTTTCCCGCGCATCGCCGGCGCCTATGCCATGGTCGGGCTGAAGGTCAATCCGACCCATCTCGAATTCGAAAAGCATACGGCCGAAGTCGCCTTCAAGGGCGGCCGCTTCGTGGTCACCGTCAAGGCGCAGATCAAGAATCTGAGCAGCAAGGCCGTGCCGGTGCCGCCGGTCCGCGTCACCCTCTACGACTCGACACAGCAACCGTTCGACTCCGTGCTGATGCCGCCGGGCGATCTGATGGTCGCGCCGCACGCCACCCAAACCCTGACCTTCGACGTCGCCGACCCGAAAAACCTCGTCTCAACGCTCGACCTCAAATTCGACCTGGAAGCTATGAACGCCATGAAATCCGGCCGGGGCGGCAAGGGTCATGATGCGGAACACGGCGATGCTGCACATGGGGAAGACGCCGGTCACGGTACGCCGGCGGATCACGCACAGGCCGCGGGCGACCATGGCACGCCGGCGGCTGGTGAAGGTCATGGTGCTACCCCCGTCGATCCGCATGCCGCGCCTGCCGCCGGCTCGGAAGATCACGCCGCTCAGCCGACCGATACGCACGCAAGCGCCGATCCACACGCCGTTGCGCCACACAGTGAAACCGCGCCAACCGCGCTGGCGACCCAACCGGGGCCGGCGCTGCGTCCAGCTCAACCGGTCTCGACCCATCTTGCAGCGCCTACGAAAAAAGCGGACAGCGCCGGTCACCACTAAGCCCCCTTGCCTTCCGGCAATCGCCGTGAAAAAGGTGGATGATGACCGATAGCCCCCTGCCGACAATCCTGCTGAATGAAGAGGATGTGCGCGACCACGTCTCGCGCATCGCCGCGCAGATCGCCGAATCCCTTAAGCCGGGTTGCGTTGGGATTTGCCTTTTGACCGGCGGCATCTGGTTCGCCGCCGACCTGACCCGCGCCCTGTTCCGCCTTGGGCACAACCTGGCTTTTGACGCTCTGTGGCTGTCATCCTATGGCGACGGACGTGAAAGCGGCACACTGTTGATCCGCGCGCCATTGCAGCGGCCCGTCGAAGGCCGCCAGGTGCTGATCATCGACGATGTGCTTGATACTGGCAAATCCCTGACCATCGCCCGTGATATCTGCCTGGAAGCCGGCGCCAGCGAAGTTTTAACGGCGGTGTTTGCCCGCAAGCCCGATCCGGTTCAGGACGGTCAAGCGCGTCAGACCGAGGTCGATTTCGCCGCCTGGGAGGCCCCTGATCGTTATCTGGTCGGCTATGGTCTGGACAGTGGCGGCCTTTATCGCGCCCTGCCCTATATCGGGGCTATGGACTGAGTCCCGCCCAGCAAATACGTCAGACCGAAAAAGACGGTAACGGCTATCCAGATCACATAATAGCCAAAGCTCACCCAGAAACCGAAGGGATGCAGTTTGCGGTCCCGCGTCGGCGTCCAACTGGAAATGCTGAATATCCGCCCTGTCGTCAGGCCACGTACAATCTGCGCAAGTGAAAACAGTGCCACGCCAAGGGCGAAAATCGCCCCCATCGCGTCACTGTCCAAAGGCAATTTCATTTACCGGCTGGCCAAGGTCGTATCGACAAAAGTCTTGGCCGCGTCGAAAGGCAGGAAGCCGCTTACAACCTGGCTGACCGGCACGGGTCCGAAGATCAGGAAACCCAGCATCGCCGCCACCAATGCCACGAAGCGTAGCGCGAAGGGATCGGCGGCGGCAATCCCAGCCTTGGCCTTGCCGATGCGCAAAACGGGTTGGGAGACTTCGTGACGCATGGCCAGCAGGCGTTCCGGCTTGACGCCATTATCCACAGCCAGGCGGCTGTTTACCTCGGTGAAAGTCGGATTGCGAAAACGTAACGCCGCCCGCACTGAGGCGACGCCGGCGGCAACCAGACCGGTGCTCAGGATCGCCAGGTGCACCAGCTGCGGTATGTGCAGGAACAGGCCCCATTGGGCAGCGACCGCCACCAGCATGACGAAGAGAACGAAAGGGAAGATGGCGGGCAAAAGCCGCTCCCACACCATGACGCTGCGGGTCCAGAACAGGGCGCGGTTAAGGTTCGAGAGCGGGGAAGGCCTCTTAACCGACGACATGACGACAACTTCCCCCTTCATCACATTCACGCGGACACGGCACGCGGCGCTGGTGCAAACCAGCCAGGCACGGCTTCGTCCGCCATCATCTGCTCATAGCTTGGCCGAGCACGCACCACCGACCAGTCCCCGTCACGCACCAACACCTCAGGCGCGAGCGGACGGGTATTGTATTCGCTTCCCATGACAGCTCCGTAGGCGCCGGCCGTCATGAAGGCAACGAGATCGCCCGCCTTCAGACGCGGCAGCGCGCGGTCGCGGGAAAAGGTGTCGCCGGTTTCGCATACGGGTCCCACGACGTCGTAAACGTCGGTTGCATCGGTTTCCGGCGCGGCGACCGGGCGGATGTCGTGATAGGCGTCATAGAGCGCCGGGCGCAGCAGGTCGTTCATGGCGGCGTCGAGCACCATGAACTTCTGGCCGGAGTCGGCGCGTTCATGGATATGAATGACGCGCGACACCAGCACGCCGGCATTGGCGGCGATCAGACGGCCAGGCTCGAACGTATAACGCACCCCCAGATTGCCGACGGTCAGGGCGACCATGTCGGCAAAATCCTGCGGGCTGGGCGGTTCTTTCTGATTGAAGTAGGGCACGCCCAGGCCGCCGCCGAGATCGAGCCGTTCAACGCTCAGGCCGCTGGCGCGCAGGTCCTCGACCCAGCCCTTCATGCGGGAGAAGGCCGCCTGCATCGGCGTCAGGTCGGTAATCTGCGATCCGATATGACAGGCAATGCCCATCGGCGCGATATGCGCCTGCGCGGCCGCCTCCGCATAGAGACGCAGGGCCTCCTCGGCCGAGACGCCGAACTTGTCCTTGGCGCCGCCGGTCGTGATCTTGGCGTGACCGCCGGCGCCGACGCCCGGATTGATACGGATGACGATCGGCGCGACCATGCCGAGCGACGCGGCCACCCTGGCCAGCCGCTCCAGTTCCGGCGCCGATTCGACGTTCAGCTGATAGATGCCAGCCTTGAGCGCAAACGCCATTTCGGCATCGGTTTTGCCGACGCCGGAAAAGACGATCTTGTGCGCCGGGATGCCGGCCTTGAGCGCCTTGCGGATTTCACCTTCGGAGACTGTATCGGCGCCACAGCCCCGCGCCGCCAATGTGGCCAGCACCGCCAGATTGGAGTTGGCCTTCATCGCATAGGCGACGAGCGGGCTTTCGTCCTTGGGGCTTTTCAGCGCCGGCTGGGCATCGAGCGCACCGGCGAAGATCGCGTAGTGACGTTCAAGGGTCGCCGAACTGTAGACATAGGCCGGCGTGCCCACCTCGCGCGCGATGTCGGTCAGCGACACGCCTTCGCAATGCAGATCACCGTCGCGGTACTCGAAGTGGTTCATCAGGCTTTACTTGTTCGGATTGTTGTTGTCGACGCGCGCGGCATTGCCGAAGCCTTCGAGCGGCGCGTCCTGGACCTTCTGGTTCTGGGTGTAGTAGTCGGAGGCCTTCGCGCGGGCGTTCTTTTCCGGCTTGGCGCGTTCGGTTTCGCGCTTGGCATTGCTGTCGTCCAGCGTCGCGGAATCGCCACCAGCAGCGTTCTTGGATACCGACACGCTCGATTCCGACGAGGCCGCCGCGGCGCCGCGGCCGAACAGGGGCGGCGCCTGTTCCAGGCTGCCGAGCTTGCCGCACGCGCTGAGACCCGACGCCGCGATCAGGACAGCCCCCAGGGCAAGGGTCGTGACAAGACGGATTTTGACGGGCGTCATCATGAGCGAATTTCCTTCCAGCGCTGGATTTGCAGCCTGACCTGGTCCGGCGCCGTGCCGCCATAGGACTGGCGGGACGCGGCCGAGGCTTCGGGTGTTAACACCTTATACACATCATCCGTGATCCTGGCTTCCAGATTTTGCAGGTCCTGCAACGGGAGTTGCGCCAAGTCCACACCCCGCCCGTCGGCCAGCTTGACCGCCGCACCGGTAATATGGTGCGCGTCACGGAACGGAATGTTCAGCGTACGGACCAACCAGTCGGCCAGGTCCGTTGCCGTGGAAAAGCCCGCGCCAGCCGCCGCCCGCATTTTGTCCGTATTGGCGTCAAGATCCAATACCATTCCGGTCATGGCCCTGAGCGCCAGGTCAAGCGCATCGAAGGCTTCGAAAACCGGCGGCTTGTCTTCCTGCATGTCCTTGGAATAGGCCAGCGGCAGGCCCTTCATGACGGTCGTCAGGGCAATCAGGGCGCCATTGATGCGGCCCGTCTTGGCGCGCACCAGTTCGGCGGCATCGGGATTGCGCTTTTGCGGCATGATTGACGATCCGGTCGAGAAGCTGTCCGACAGCTTCACAAATCCGAACTGCGGCGTCGTCCAGATGACGATCTCCTCGGCCAGGCGCGACAGGTGCCCGGCGCAGATCGACGCGTGGCCGAGCGACTCCAGGGCGAAATCGCGCGCCGAGACACCATCCAGCGAATTGCCCATCGGCCGGTCGAAGCCCAGCGCCTTCGACGTCGCAAAACGGTCGATCGGGAAGGGTGAGCCCGCCAGCGCCGCCGAACCCAGCGGGTTCTCGTTCATACGGTTGCGCGCGTCGATGAAACGCGACCGGTCGCGGCCGAACATTTCGACATAGGCCATCAGATGGTGGCCGAAGGTCACCGGCTGAGCGGGCTGCAAGTGGGTAAAGCCCGGCATCAGGGCGTCGGCATATTGTTCGGCGCGTTGCAACAGCGCTGCCTGCAGGTCGCTGAGCTGACCGACCGTGCGATCGACGGTCTCACGCACCCACAGGCGGAAATCGGTCGCCACCTGGTCGTTGCGCGACCGCGCCGTGTGCAGACGTCCGGCCGCGGGCCCCACCAGTTCGCGCAGGCGCGCTTCGACATTCATGTGAATGTCTTCATATTCGTGGCGGAAAGGAAACACGCCGGTTGTAATTTCCTGTTCGATCGTATCCAGTCCGGTTGCGATTGTTTTGGCATCGTCAAAACTTATGATACCTTGCTGCGCGAGCATGGCGCAGTGCGCGCGGGAACCGGCTAGGTCCTGACGCCACAGGCGTTTATCGACATCGATGGAAACATTGATGGCTTGCATGATTTCATCGGGCCGGGCACTAAACCGTCCGCCCCACATGTCCTGGCCCTGCGAGTTGACGCGCGCGGGAGTCTGGGGGGCCTTCGCGTCGGAATGATCGGTCATGGATAACCCTTTGGATAATGACGGTTTGGCGGCTCAACCCGCGCCGAAGCCCGCGACAGTCAGCGCGGCCGACACGCCTATAGCCGAGCCTATCGCCGAACCCAAGGGGCATGGGGGCGGAAAACCGCCGAAAAAGCGCGCCAACACCTGGCTCTATGTCGCCATCGTCGCCGTTGTGCTGGCCGCGGCCGGTGGCGGCGCCTTTTATTTCGCGACCAATATGAAGCTGCCCGACCAGGTCAAGGCCGGTCCATCCGCCGAAGCGGCAGGTCCTCTGAAAGGGTACGCCACGGGCTCCATCGCCCATCTGGTGACCTATGCCGACCGCAAGACCGTCGCCGATGTCCCCTTCATCGATCGCGACCGCAAGCCGGTGAAGCTGTCCGATTTCAAGGGCCAGGTGGTGGTGCTGAACGTATGGGCGACGTGGTGCGCGCCGTGTCGCTTCGAGATGCCGACGCTCGCCAACCTGCAGCGTGACTA
>CAMLLA010000274.1 GCA_946480525.1 uncultured Asticcacaulis sp.
ATCGCGGTCGCGCCGCTGGATCCCCAGTGGTCGGCCGAGGAACTCAGGCGCGGCGAAGCGATCAATGCCCGGCTGCTGCTGCCGGGTGATGCGCACTACCCGTCCCTGCTGGCCCAGATCGACGCAGCGCCGCCCGTCTTGTGGAGTCTGGGTCCGGGATTGCCGGTCAGGCGCCGCACGGTCGCGATCGTCGGCGCGCGCAATGCCTCGGCTGCCGGTCAGACCATGGCGCAGAACCTGGCGCGTGACCTGGGTGAAGCGGGCTTCGTCGTCGTCTCCGGTCTGGCACGCGGCATAGACGCGCGCGCCCACACCGCGGCATTGAAGTCCGGGACGGTGGCGGTATTGGGCGGAGGTGTCGACGACATTTATCCACCGGAAAATGCCGACCTTTACCGGGCGCTCAGCGCACAAGGCCTGATTCTGTCCGAAAGCCCAGTCGGCTATACCGCCCAGGCGCGCGACTTTCCAAGGCGCAACCGTATCATCTCAGGCCTCAGCCTCGCTACCGTCGTCGTCGAAGCCGAGTTGCGCTCGGGCTCGCTGATCACGGCGCGTCTGGCGGCGGAGCAGAACCGCGATGTCCTTGCAGTTCCCGGTTCACCGCTGGATCCGCGTGCCCGCGGCTGCAATGACCTTCTGCGCCAGGGCGCCCAGATCTGCGAAAGCGCCGAGGATATCGTCCGGGCGCTGGACACCCATACCGGCTTCGAGGCGCCTGGGTCGCACTTCGACCATAACGCGCCCCTGCCACGCGACGCCGAGGTCGAAATTACCAAGGCGGCCAAGGTTCTGCTGCAACTGATCAGCCCTGTGGCAATGGGCCGCGACGAATTGGTCAGGTTGTCGGGGTTTCCCGCCTTCATTGCCCTCAGCGCCTTGAGCGAGCTGGAAATCGCCGGCCGCATCGATGCCGTTCAGGGCGGGGGTTATGTCCGCGCCGTACAACTGTGATCACACAGGCGCGCAAATCCCCTCAAATCAATTCAAGGCTGTGTTCGTCAAAATTCGCAAAGACGTTGACAGAGGCGGAATCGATTAGCATGTATGCGGGGCTCCGAAACCAACGCGCCGCGGATGCGCCCCGCCGGTTTTGCTTCCCCCACGAATGTTTCGTGTCGAGCCAAAGAACTATTGTGTTCGTCTGCCAAGAGATTTCATGACCGTCGTTATCGTCGAAAGCCCTGCCAAGGCCAAAACCATCAACAAGTATCTCGGCAAGGGTTATACCGTGCTGGCCAGTTTCGGCCACGTGCGCGACCTGCCGTCCAAGGACGGGTCGGTGAAGCCCGACGAGGACTTCGCCATGACGTGGGAGATCGACGCCAAGGCGAACAAGCGTCTCAGCGACATCGCCGACGCAGTCAAAGGCTCCGACCGCGTTATCCTGGCAACCGACCCGGATCGCGAAGGCGAGGCCATTTCGTGGCATGTGCTGGAGGTGCTCAACAAGAAGCGCGTGCTCAAGGAAAAGCAGATCGAGCGCGTCACGTTCAACGCCATCACCAAGGCGGCCGTGCAGGAAGCCATGGCGGCGCCGCGTCAACTCGACATGGAACTGGTCGAGGCCTATCTGGCCCGCCGCGCCCTCGATTACCTGGTCGGCTTTACCCTTTCGCCCGTCCTGTGGCGCAAGCTGCCGGGCGCACGTTCCGCAGGGCGCGTCCAGTCGGTGGCGCTGAAGATCGTCGTCGACCGCGAAATTGAAATCGAGAAGTTCAAGACCGAGGAATACTGGACGGTCGACACTCAGGTGTCGTCCAGCACGGCCCCGTTCACCGCCAAGCTGTTCCAGCTCAACGGCAAGAAGCTGGCCAAGTTCGACCTGCCGAACGAAGCCGCCGCCTTTGCCGCACGCGACACCATCCAGAAATCGACTTTCGCCATCGAGGACGTCGAACAAAAGCCCGGCAGGAAGACCCCACCACCGCCGTTCACGACCTCGACCCTGCAACAGGAAGCCGCGCGCAAGCTCGGTTTCTCCGCCACCCGCACCATGCAGACGGCTCAGAAACTCTATGAAGGCGTTGATATCGGCGGCGAAACGACCGGCCTGATCACCTATATGCGGACCGATGGCGTCTATGTCGAACCGGGCGCGATCAGTGAGATGCGCAAGGCGATCGGTGAACGTTTCGGCGCGTCCTACGTGCCGTCCGAACCGCGCTTTTACAAGGCCAAGGCCAAGAACGCCCAGGAAGCCCACGAAGCCATCCGTCCAACCTCTGTCTATCGCCGGCCGGAAACCCTGCGTCTCGAAGGCGACATGGCGCGTCTGTACGAACTGATCTGGAAGCGCACGATTGCGTCGCAGATGGAAGCGGCGCGTGTCGAAAACACTGTCATCAACATCCTGTCGTCCGACAAGCAGACGGGGCTTCGCGCCACCGGCCAGGTCGTGACCTTCGATGGCTATCTGGCCGTCTACGAAGAAGGCAAGGACGACGACGGCGACGAGGAAGGCGGCCGCCTGCCCGCCGTCAAGGCGGGAGCCGCCGCCCAGGTCCATGAGATCAAGCCGGCCCAGCACTTCACCGAACCGCCCCCGCGCTATTCGGAAGCGACCCTGGTCAAGAAGATGGAAGAGCTGGGTATCGGCCGCCCCTCAACCTATGCATCGATCCTGAGCGTTCTGCGCGACCGGGCCTATGTCCGCATGGACAAGAACCGCTTCATCCCGGAAGACAAGGGCCGTCTGGTCACGGCTTTCCTCGACCAGTTCTTCCAGAAATATGTCCAGTACGACTTCACCGCCGACCTGGAAGAGAAGCTCGACCTGGTGTCTGACGGCAAGCTGAACTGGAAGGAATTGCTCCGCGATTTCTGGAAGGACTTCCACGCCGCCGCCGATGGCATGACTGAACTGCGCGTGTCGCAGGTTCTGGACACGCTGAACGAAGCGCTGGGCCCGCACATCTTCCCGGACAAGGGTGACGGCACGAATCCGCGTGCCTGCCCGACCTGCGGCAATGGCTTGCTGAGCTTGAAGACATCGCGCTTTGGCGCCTTTATCGGCTGCTCGAACTATCCGGAATGCAAGTACACCCGCCCGGTGGGCGCGCCCGACGCCGAAGGCGATGCCGGGGCGACTGGCGACAAGGAACTGGGTGTCGATCCGGAAAGCGGCAAGGTTGTCGCCATGAAGATCGGCCGTTTCGGTCCCTATGTGCAACTGGGCGAAGCGGAATCGAAGGAAGACAAGCCCAAGCGCGCCTCCCTGCCCAAGGCATGGCCGCCGGCGACCATAGACCTCGACCGGGCGCTGAAGCTGCTGAGCCTGCCACGTCAGGTCGGCCAGCATCCGGAGGACAGCAAGCCCATCGTCGCGGGCCTGGGACGCTTTGGGCCGTTCATCGAACATGGCGGCACCTATGCCAACCTGTCGGGCATCGATGAGGTGTTCGAAGTCGGCATCAACCGGGCTGTGACACTTCTGGCGGAAAAGCGCGCCGGGGGCGGCGGCAAGGGACGCTCGGCGGCGGCAGCGCCTTTGCGTGAACTGGGCGAGCATCCGGACAGCGGCGACAAGATCCAGGTCATGGCGGGTCGTTATGGGCCGTACATCAAGTGCGGCAAGGTCAATGCCACCCTGCCAAAGGACGTGACGCCGGAGACGGTAACGGTCGAACAGGCGCTGGACCTGATCAACGCCAAGGGCGGCGTCAAGAAGGCTGGCGCGAAAAAGGCGCCTGCCAAAAAGACAGCGGCAAAGAAGCCCGCTGCCAAGAAGACGCCTGCGAAAAAGAAGACGGCTTAAAGTAAGAAGCCCCACCACCGCATCTCGTTCGCCATCTATTGATGGCTCACTTGTGCGGTCTCCCGCCCCATCGCTTTGCGACAGGGAGGAGTGAACGCGCTCTACCACTCCTCCCTGTGCCGAAGGCATGGGGAGGGGGACCATGAGCGTAGCGAAATGGTGGTGGGGTTTCTTGCTTACTTTGCTAACCCGCCACCGAAGGTGCCCGTGTCTGAAATCCTGCAGCGCCTCAAAACCGTTCCCTATCTGCCGATTATTATCGGTCTGACGGTCCTGCGCCTGATTACCGCAAGCGTCACGGGCCTGGTGCCGGACGAGACCTATTACTGGCTGTGGGCACAGCACCCGGCCGCCGGTTATTACGACCATCCGCCCATGGTCGCATGGTGGATCACCGCCAGCACCGCCATCTTCGGCCATTCTCCCTTTGCGGTCCGCCTGCCCTTCATCCTCAGCTTTCTCGCGTTATGCTGGCTGATGTTCGACGCCGCACGCGCACTGTTCGATGACGTTGTCGCGCGCAGGACGCTATTGTGGCTCAATGCCTGCCTGCTGCTCAGCATCGGATCGGTGATCGCCACGCCCGACCCGCCATCGGTGCTGATGTGGGGCATGGGTCTGTGGGCGCTGGCACGGCTGATCGCGTCGGGCCAGGGCTGGTGGTGGCTGGTCTTCGGCGCAGCGGCAGGGTTAGGCGTCGAGGCCAAGTATACCAATCTGTTCCTTGGGCTTGGCGTCGCCGTCTGGATGGCGATCAGTCGCGATGCCCGGCGGTGGTTACTGACCCCTTGGCCTTATGCCGGCACGATAGTGGCGTTCGCCGGCATGGCCCCCAATTTCCTGTGGAACCTGACGCACGACTTTGCCACCTTGCAGAAGCAGTTCGGTCGCATGGAAGCCGGGCAATTCACGCTTAAATACCTGTTCGAGTTCCTTCTGTCGCAACCGCTGCTGCTCAATCCGCTGATTTGCGCCTTTGCTGCGGCAGGCGCGGCTGCATGGTGGCGAGAGCGGTCCGACACGCGGCTGGCCCTGCTTGTCGCCCTGCCCTTGCCGCTTATCGTCTACATGCTGCTGCACGTCTTTCACGACCGCATCCAGGGCAACTGGCCGGCGCCTATCTTTCCGGGACTTGTGCTATTGGCTGCCTGCGCAGCGCAACCGAGTTGGCCACGCGTCAGGGCCTGGACGGCTCCCGTCGGCATCGCCACTAGCGTCATTGCCCTGATGGTCTTGTCCTTAAGCAGCGTTATAAAACTGCCCGGTGCGGCGGGCCTGAGCCAGGGCTGGGACAAGGTTGCCGCCGTGGTTCGGCAGCACCACAAACAACCGGGCATGGCCTTCGTCGCCACCACCGACTACAATACGCAAGGGCAGCTCAGCTTCCAACTTCGCGACTTGACTGTTATCGGCATGGTCGAGCGCAAACGCTACACCTGGCTGATACCGAACGCAGAAGGTCACACCGGCCTGATCGTGGTACAGGCCCGGCGCTCGGTTAATCTGGATGTCTGTTTTGACGATGTGCGCGAACTTGGAACGGTATCGCGGCTGGACAAGCCAAACCCGAAATCGGATTTCAGGCTCTACAGCGGACGGCTGAAAGCCCCCCGCTGTGAACTCTCGGAAAATTAAGCGAGCACCGCTTCCAGCGTGATCGGCACAGCCGACAGGGCCTTGGAAATCGGGCAATTGGCCTTGGCGCCATCGGCGATCTGGCTGAACTGCGCCTGGTCGATGTTGGGGATCTTCGCCTTCAGCTTCAGGGTGATGGCGGTGATCGAAAAACCGCCGTCACCTGGTGTCAGGGTCACTTCGGCGTCCGTATCGATGCTGTCTGCGGTGAAGCCCGCATTGGCCAGCGCGAACGCCAGGGCCATCGAGAAGCAGCTCGAATGGGCAGCGGCGATCAGTTCCTCAGGATTTGTGCCTGCCTTGCCATCAGCGTTTTCAAAGCGCAGCTTGAAGCTATAGGGCTGGCCGTTCAGCACGCCGCTCTGGGTCGTCACCGTGCCTTC
>CAMLLA010000275.1 GCA_946480525.1 uncultured Asticcacaulis sp.
CGCAAGATCACCGCCGCCTGCGTTTCTCTTTCCAATATCCACAATGTCAAAGACCTTACCCGCAACCAGCCGAGCCGGCTGCGGTGATAACCAATCCCGTTATCAGAGGAGGCGCTCATTTACCGAAGCGACCATTTCGTGTCAACCGATTTTTCATCTTTTCCACAGAACCGTTTGAGCGGCTATTTTGCAGAAACGAAGCCGAAAAATTCCCATTGGATTATCTTGCGGACAATCCTCTAAGATCCGTCAGAATCGGTGAGGCGCTGTACTTAGACCCTTTTGACTTCGGCTTCAAGTCCCAATCGACTTTTTTATCAGTCGTTTTTCGTGAAGCCGTTGTTTGCAAAGGCTGCCGTGCGGCGAGGTGCGGCTTCTAGCCAAGCCTTCAGAAAGACGCAAGCGCCGAATCCAGGAATCTTGCATTTATCCCCAGATCGGCGCCCGCAATGTCGTAAAACCTGTAAATCAGCTGTTTCGTTTGGCTGCATTTCCTGCGGCGAACCGGCAACCACTTCGCCAGGAAATGCTTAGCCTGCCGCAATATAGCTTTTCAGCGTATGCGCCTCGAGCTCGACCTCGGAAATCTTGGATTTGACCAGATCGCCGATCGAAACAATGCCAACAAGCCGCGCGCCTTCCATAACCGGCAAGTGGCGGATCCGCCGGTCCGTCATCCGTTCAAGCAAGGATTCGATGGTTTCCCCTTGGTCGGCAAAAATAACATCGCGCGTCATGATTTCCGATACCGGCTTGGTTAGCGCATCCGCCCCCCACTCCGCAATGGCGCCGATAATGTCGCGCTCAGATACGATCCCGACCACACGGCCGATTCGGTCGGTGGCAATAAATGCCCCCACCTTTCGCGTGTGCAGCAAAGCCGCGACCGATGAAAGACTATCATCAGGCGACACAGTAAAAACCTGACGACCCTTGGCATTTAAAAGCTGATTAACCAGCATAGCGACACCCTCCCGGTGGATTTATCTCATTCTGACGCTACTAAAAGAACAGCGTCACCCGAAAGGCTGAGAAAAAGCAATGCTTGCTGCAATGCAGCGGGGGTCACTTTGTTGTGAAATATATTGGATTGGAAAATCGCAACCAAGGGCCAATAAGCAAAAGACCGGCGAAGTATCCGGCAACATGCCCTTCCCACGCCATCTCGCCCGCCCCGTTGCCGTCGATAGCCTGAACGATATTGAAACCGCACCACACCAAGTTCATCACAATAACCTGGGGGGTCAAAAATCCATTCAGCCGACCGGTTCCAGTTTTAAACCCAGGGAACCGCGCCGCCGCACCGAATAATCCGGACATAAGCCCAGAGGCGCCTATCACCGTTTGATTATCATACATGTAAATGAGGCAGTGAATCAGCCCGGCAACAACACTGCAAGTCAGGACAAAGGTCGCATAAGACGCAAAGCCCCCTGCTCCCGATCCAAACGCGCGTATCAGGGGCACGCTGAAGGCCAGAATTAACAGTGCGTTCAACGCTGCGGCGATGATTCCCAAATGTACGAATGCGTAGCTAACCAGCAATTCAACCCGACCGGTGCGGAGCAGAACAGGATTGAGGCCAAACGCATCTACAATCATCTGTCGCGCTGCGTCCGGGGCCATGAACTGTAGAAACGCCAAGCTGAAAATCAGCAAGGGGACTATAAAAGCCGAAACCGGCGCATTAAAGAGAGGCTCTTTCCGCTCGGCACGCTTCGAATTCTCGTGATCTGTCATATTTCGGGACTCGGGTCTCGCCGTTCGCGCTAGTTTTCTGGCCCCATATGGAGCATCCGCCGCTGGCTTTGCAACCTCCGCCACTTCCCGCAGGCGTATTTCACCGTACAGAATCCTTAAAAAGACAAAGAATTCGCACGGATACACCTAATTTTTAGGGTTTGCGGCGACATTGGCATCCGAATTGCTGAAGGAACATTCGCCTGAGACGTGAATGTCCCAGGCCTGGAGTGTGACAATGCCAAACCTGCATCTCTTCGGCCGTATGGCCATACTTTCCGCCGCTGCGGTCCTTGCTTTACCTGTTTACGCGTCCGCCCAGGCGACGTCGTCGCGCGGTGTGTCCGCCTTTGAGACAGGCTATGGCATGACGCGCAACCAGATGCAGCACGGCGTCGATCCATCGACGCGTGACGCCAATGGCAACCGCCTTTTGATGGACGGCACAATCGTCACCGAGGACAGCGTCTACGCCTATTCCAAAACGCTCGGCGCCGGTGACTCGTATGCCGGGGCCGGCAACGGCGGAGCGACGGCCATCGGCAACTATCTGAACGTCACGGTCAACGGCAACTATAACACCGTCATCGTCAATTCGACCCAGACCAACAACGGCAATGTCACCGCCAATAATAACGGCGCCACCCAAAACGGCGCCACCGGCACAACCAATGACACAACTTCTCTGAACGGACAGGTCAACCTCAATGGCTTCTAACCGCAAAACGCACACGGGTGGCTTTAAACGCATCGCGACCCTGCTGGCCGGAACGGCCATGATCGCCGTTACCCTATCGGGCTGCGTCTCGGCGCCCGGCGTCAACTCCGCCGGCAACTACAAGACGCCGATCGGCCGCGCCCCCGTAACCAGCAATGCTACCGCCTATTCGGACGCCCTGGTCTGCCTGGGTGAATACGCCCGCGCCCGCCGCCTGGCGTCGCCGCGCCTGGCTGTCGGCCGTATCTCTGACTATACCGGCAAGGTTTCGCTGGAAGGCGGCCGCGAAATTACCCAAGGCGCGTCTCTGATGGCGATGACGGCGCTTGCCAAGGCCGGCGCGCGTCAGGTCGAGCGCTTCGACACCTCGGTCGGCGAGCTGGAACTGAAGTACGCCAACAACAAGCTGATCACCGACGACCAGGTCGCCAATCCAACCAAACCAGCCGATTACCGCAAGATCATGGCCGGCCAGGTTGCCGGCTCCGACTTCTTCATCGTCGGCGGCATTACCGAGCTGAACTACAATATCCGTTCGGGTGGCTTCGATGCTCTGGCCGGCGAAACCGCCTCGACCGGCATCAAGGGCATGGCCTACAACCGCACCTATGTGATGAATGTCGCCCTGGACCTGCGCCTTGTCGATACCCGCACCCTGGAAGTGGTCGATGTAATTTCCTATCAGAAGCAGGTCGTCGGCCGCGAAGTGAAGGCCGGCGTCTTCGACATCTGGAACGGAAATGTCTTCGACCTGTCAGGCGGCCAGGGCGCGCTTGAGCCCATGCAACTGGCGGTCCGCGCCATGATCGAGCGCTCGGCGCTGGAATTCATGGCCAACCTCTATGGCGCCGCCGGCCCGCAGGTCTGCCTCGACCCGCAAAACGACTTCCTCTACAGCGACACGCTCGGCGCGACCGGCGGCCTGACCCCTGCCTATGACAATCTGGAGACCAACAATGCTGGTACGCGCGCCGATCCGACCCGCTGGCAGAACATCGCGGGCACGCCTGCTCGCAAGCATAGCGGTTCTGGCAAGCACTAGCCTGGTCGCGCCTGCCTTCGCGCAGGAAGTCATCGACAATGTTCAGGATGAAAACCGCGTCGTTACCTCGACCAACACCCTGAACGTCGTGCAGAATGACGGTCTGTCGCAGGCGAAGTCCTACGCTACCGGCAACGAAATGCAGGGCGGCAACGCGGATGTCGACGCTACCCTGACCTCGACCCAGACGGTTCGTGGCTCCATCCGCGCCTCGGCCGATATTCTCGGCCAGGGCACGGACGCCGATGGCCGCCAGTCGCTGGGTACGCCGGTTTATGCGTCGTCGCAGGCGACCGGCAACTATAACGGCTTCACCACCGAAAACGCCCGCGCGCAGTCGGCGTCTACCCAGACCTCGACCGCGCCCGAGATCGAAGCCAAGACGCACGTCATCGCGCAGAACAACTCGATCTATGTCAGCGGTGAGGCGCAAGCTTCAGCCGAGGCCAACCACACAGCCTATGAAGTGCGAAATGGCCGCCTGGATGCCGCCTCGTGGCAGTCCTCCAGCAGCGACGTGAAGGTCAATACGTCCGGCGAAGTCCACTATTCGCCCTCGCCCAACCTCTACGCGGCGAAGGCAGGCCAGAACTACTACGGCAGCTACTCGGAAGACCGCGGCTCGCAGGAGCACGAGGTTCACCAGACTCAATCGGGCCAGACCAATTCGCGCGCCGAGCTTTACGGCGGCAATATGTGGAATGTCGCAACCGAGTCGACCTCGGTCGCCAACAACGTCAATCTGCAGAACCAGGGCGGCTCATTGGTTGTAACCAATGACCAGCACCAGGTCGGTGCGGTCCTGTCGCAGGCGGTCACCAGTGCCTATGAATACGGCGAGGCGCACGCCACGGCTACCGGCATCGGCAATCAGTTGTCCGCCGGCAATAACGACATCTATGTCCGTCTGGACAACACCCAGATTTCGGATGGCGGCGTCGATGTGCTCGCCGAATTCGAGGGCAATACCGGCTACGATGCCTATATCTCGGCCGAAGCCTACGGCAACCAGGCGCTTGCCTATGCCTGTGCCGATTGCCGCGCCGACATGGGCGTCAACTCGACCCAGATTAATAACAGCGACGTCAATGCCGTGAGTAAGTCCACCGTCACCGGTCAGGGACGATCGATCGTGTCGTCGGCCCGGGCGGTCGGCAACAGCGCCACCTACTACGTGTCGGGCAGCAAGTAGCAGCGTCGATTATTCAGATTTGGGCCTCATGCGGTACGCCGTGTGGGGCCTTTTTCATATCTTGTCGCGCTGTCTACCTCAAAACCGCAGCATTTTTGGAAAGTGCTAACGGCGCCTGACGCGCTTCAGCACATCAAGCGGAACAGAGGCCGCGATGGCGGCGGCGCCTGCCGCATTGGGATGAAGGTGATCGCCGAGGTCATAGGCCGGCAGCAGCCATCCCGGTCTTGCCGGATCTTCAAGCACCTTGTCGAAATCAAAAACGCCGTCGAACGCCGTTGATTGCCGTATCCAGGTGTTGACGGCTATGCGCCGCGCTTCCTTCTCATCCGAATAATAGCCGTCGAACACAGTCCCCTTGAAAGGTGTAAGCGTCGCGACATAGACGCGGACCCCGCGATCATGCGCCCGGGCCGCCATCTGCGCCAGGCCGTCGATCATCTGCTGCACCGGCACGTGCTCCGCCGTTTCGGGGCCGCCGGCGTGACCAAGATCGTTGATGCCAAGCAGAATCACCACCGCCGCCACCTTGGGCTGCATCAGCACATCGCGGTCGAAGCGGGAGATTCCGCCTTCGCCAAACCGTACCCAGGTGCCGTGGTGCAGCATGCGATTGCCGCTGATACCGGCATTGACGACGTTCAGCGGAATTTTCGCGTCGCGCAGGCGCGTTGAAAGGACGTCCGGCCAGGTGGCGCCGCTGTCGGCGGGCAGGCAAAAGCCATCCGTGATCGAATCGCCGAACGTCACGATGACGCCGCGGTTCTTCGGCGCCACGACCTCGACCTCGGCCAGCCACGGAAAGGCGTTGCCGACGCCGATATCGCTCTTTTGTTCCGGCAGCTGTTCCGCCGCGGCCAGCGCACCCGGCGCTGTATAAAGCACACCACGCTGAATATCATGGACCGTGGTCAGCGGTGCGACGCCCACCGTGAAAACGCTGACGGCCAGATCGCTTCCGGCCTCGATCTTCAGCGATACGGGGTCACTCATCATATAGGCACCCGGCGGAATGACGACACCGGTGCGGCCGTTAAAGGTGACCGCAGCATCGGTCGTTGTGTCGATACGGC
>CAMLLA010000276.1 GCA_946480525.1 uncultured Asticcacaulis sp.
CGGCGCGCTACGCCGTAGCGGCGGATCTCTATCCGTTGGAGCAGATCCGCAAGGGTATGGAGTTGCGCCGAGAAGAGATCATGCGTTCGGCGCAAGAGGTGACCTCGCATCAGGATTTCATCAACCGATACTGCAAGGCTCCCTGAGCAGTGCGGTTTATCCGGCTCCAGGGCGAAAGTGCAGGAGTTCCAGGGCGATCGAAAACGTTCCTGAACGATTTTCGAATACTGCAACGGATACGGACGGGTTGTGATATTCAAAGAAAAAGAGGCAACAAGGTGGGGACGATGAAGACAACGAAGCAGATGGCCATCCTGACGTGTTTCAGCGTCATGGCCGTAGTGGCCGCGGCATCGTCCAATGCCCAGCAGGCGAAAATCAAATCCGAGCCGTATGTCTGGGAGACCGCGCCGATGGGGGCGGGCGGTTTCGTCGACGGGTTTGTGTACCACCCTGCCGAAAAAGGCCTGATGTATGCGCGCACGGATATCGGCGGCGCTTACCGCTGGGAGCCGGCGACGCGGTCGTGGCTGCCGCTTCAGGACGGTATGGTGCGCGGCGACGATTTTGGCGTCCTCAGCCTGGCGCTCGATCCCCGCGATCCCGACAAGGTCTACCTCGCTACGGGGCTTTATACGGGCCAATGGGCCGGGAACGGCACGGTGTGGCGGTCCAATGACCGCGGCCTGACATGGGAAGCCTCGGCGCTTTCGGTCAAGTTGGGCGGCAACGAGAATGGCCGGGGAACCGGCGAGCGTATGCAGGTCGATCCCAATATGGGCAGCATTCTGTTGCTTGGGACCACCAAGGACGGTTTGTGGAAAAGCAAGGATGGGGCAAAAACCTGGACGAAGGTGACGGCCTTCGCCGAAGCGGCGGTGACCTTTGTCCAATTCGATCCCAAATCCGGTAAAAACGGCTCGCCAACCGCGACCATATATGTCGGTACGGAAAACAAGGACCGCAACCTTTATGTCAGTCACGACGGCGGCGACACCTGGGCAGTCATGTCCGGAACGCCCAAGGGCCTTGTCGCCCATCACGCCGCCCTGGACGCGTCCGGAGCGGAGCTCTATGTCACCTTCGCCGACCACCCGGGGCCGAACGATTGCCGCGACGGCGCGGTCTACAAGTATGACACGGCCGCCAGTCACTGGAGCAACGTGACGCCTCTGAAGCCGGGCAACGGCGGCCCGACCTTTTGCTATGCCGGGGTCAGCACGGCCGCGACTGCACCCGGGACCGTAGTGGTTTCGGCAGCCAACCGCTGGTGGGGAGGGGGGGATACCGTCTTCCGCAGCACGGACGGCGGCAAGCACTGGATCGATATAGCCCCCCTTTCCAAACATTCAGCCGAACATTTCCCCTGGATACTTGCCGACAACAAGGGCGAGGAACGCATGGGAAGCTGGATATGGGACGTGAAGATCAATCCGTTCAATCCGGACGAGGCCATTTACGGAACAGGGGCCGGCCTCTGGATGACCAATAATTTGACGGCTGCGGACCGCAAGGAAACCGTCAACTGGTCCTTCGACGTCGAAAATTTCGAAGAGATGGCGGTTCTGGACATGGTCAGTCCGCCTGCCGGTGCGCACCTGATCGTGTCTGTCGGCGATGTCGGAGGGTTCCGCTACCTGGACTTCCAAAACTCACCGGGCCTGGATGGGGGATATTACCAGCCGGCCGCAGGGTCCAACCGCACGGTCGATGTCGCCGAACTCAATCCCGGCTTTGTCGTCCGGACGGCGGACGGCGACACTGCCAAGACCAACGCCTTCATTTCTCTCGACAACGGCAAGACATGGCGCGACATGCCGTCGAAGCCACCGCTGGTCCTGCACGACGACAAAGGGTGGTATTCTCCCGGCCGTATCGCGGTTTCGGCCAAGGGCACGTCGATGGTTTGGGCGACCGGAAAAGGCGACGTCTACTATTCGACCGATCGCGGCCAAACCTGGAAACCTGTGACCGGATATCCTCGCATTAACCGCGCCCTGCATCCCTTCGCGGACCGGGCGGTGGACGGGGTCTATTATATCTACAACCGCGATACCGGCGACATGCTCGCAAGCGCCGATAACGGCGCGACCTTCCAGGTCTTTGCCCAGGGGCTGCCCAAGCTCGAAGGCTGGAATCAGGACGTGCAGCCGCGTGCGGTGCCAGGTCGCCTGCGCGACATCTGGCTGCCGGGGCCCTGGGGCCTTTTCCACGGGCGCGACGCAAATTCGAAGTTCAAGCAAATCGATGGCTTCACACAGGTTTCGGGTGTGGGGTTTGGTAAAGCTGCTGACGGCGCCGAATATCCAACCGTATTCGCCTGGGGTACCTATCGCGGAAAACTGGGCATTTATCGGTCGACGGACGAAGGTAAGTCCTGGGTACGCATCAATGATGACCAGCATCAGTATGGCAGTGGCGGCATTCTGATTGGCGACCCAAGGGTGTTTGGCCTGGTCTATATCGCCGGGCGAGGTGTCGTCGTAGGCCTGCCTGACGCTCAACCAAACTAGTCCGCCGACTTTTGCAGGGCTCACACAAGAACGAACAAGGAGACGGCTTCAATGGTTGGCACCTCAAAACCCGCCGGTTATCTGGCATTGCGTGGCGCCGTTGCGGCCGTCGCGATCGGGTTCATCGCTTTGCCGGCGGCGGCTGAAGAGCGCGACCTGTCCCAGGACTGGTTGTTTCAGCGTGCCGATCCGGTGGACGCCCAGCAACTGAAGGCTGATCCGTCCGGTTGGTCCAAAGTGACCGTGCCGCATGATTTTTCCATTATGGATAAACCGGACGGCTCACCGCCTTTTGACGCAAAGGCGGAGGCCGGCCAGGATTCCGGCTACCTGCCGGGCGGCGTAGGTTGGTACCGGCGCAAGCTTGACCTGAGTGCGGGTGACGCCGCCCGTATCCTTCGACTGAACTTCGAAGCCGTCTATATGGACGCCGACATCTGGCTGAACGGGCAAAAGGTGGCGTCGCACAAGTACGGCTATACGGCCTTTACGGTCGACCTGACCGGTAAGGTTCGGGCCGGGGAGAACCTTATCGCTGTCAGGGTCAACCACCAGGATCCCTCGTCACGCTGGTATGCCGGCACGGGCATCATCCGGCCGGTGACGCTGGATGTGCTGAACTGTGTGCATATCGCACCTGACAGCGTATTTGTGACCACGCCCGTCGCCACCGATGACGCCGGTGTCGTAGCCATCGCGACCTCTGCCAGCAACTGCGCCGCCACGCCGGCCAAGGTCGAACTTCTGTCGAAGGTGGTTTCGCACACAGGTGAAACGGTCGCACAGACAACACAAAAGCAGACGGTCGGCGCCAAGTCGAAAGCGCAACTCAACGCCCGCCTCGACGTCGTTCGTCCGGACCTCTGGTCGCCGGATGCGCCAAACCTCTACACGCTGGTTCAGGAATTGCGCGTCAACGGCGTGGTGGTTGATGAGCGCCGTACCCGTTTCGGTATGCGCACGGTCACGATCGACGCCGTCAATGGACTGCGCATCAACGGGAAGCCCCTGGAACTGCGTGGCGGCAATATCCACCACGACAATTACATGCTGGGCGCAGCGGGTCTACCGGACGCCGATCGGCGCAAGGTCGCCCTGATGAAGGCTGCCGGTTACAACGCCATCCGCAATGCCCACAATCCGGCCAGCCAGGCGACGCTTGAGGCCGCCGACGAACTGGGCATGCTGGTAATCGACGAAGCCTTCGACAGCTGGAACAAGAGCAAGCGGGCCCAGGACTATAGCCGCTTCTTCGCCCAGAACTGGGAGCAGGACATCGACAGCCTGGTCCGGACGGGCCGTAATCATCCCAGCGTCATCTTCTGGAGCATTGGCAACGAAATCCCCGAGGACGGAACGCCGGAAGGCGTTGCAACCGCGCGGAAACTGGCCGGCCGCGTACGCATTGGTGACCCCACGCGGCCGGTCAGCCAGGGCGTGAACGCCGACCCGCCGAAAAGCTCCCTTCAGTTCGATCAACTCGACGTCGCTGGCTATAATTACAAGGCGCATCAGTTCGACGAAGAGCACAAGAACTTCCCCAACCGGGTCTTGTACACGTCTGAGTCCGTTCCAAAAGACGCCTTTTCCTACTGGCGCGCCGTCGAGACCAAGCCGTGGGTGATCGGCGATTTCGTCTGGACCGCCGTCGACTATCTTGGCGAGGCTGGCATCGGATGGATGGGCTATAGCCAGGACTGGCAAAAGCTTGGGCCTTACCCGTGGAATCTGGCGTATTGCGGAGAGATCGATGCGACCGGGCGCAAGCGGCCGGCCGCCTACTACCGCGAAGTCTTATGGAAGACCGGCATCGACCCGGTATCGGCCTTTGTCCGGCAGCCAAAAGGCACCGAGGACCTGCCCGACCGGAATTATTTCCCGACGACGCCGCCGCACCTCGACTGGTCGCTTGACGACGTCCATCCGAGCTGGACCTGGCCCGGCCAGGAAGGCAAGCCGCAGGAGGTCGTCGTCTACTCCGAATATCCAGAGGTCGAACTGTTCCTGAACGGAAAGAGCTTGGGACGCCGGGCAACGGGCGTGTCCACGGAATATAAGGCTGTCTATTCAGTGCCCTATCAGGCCGGACAGTTGCTTGCGGTTGGCTATCGCGATGGCAAGGAAGCCGGCCGGTGGGAATTGAAGACGGCGGGCGTACCGGCCATGGCTAAGGTCGGGGCCGATCGCATGCAAATGACGGCCAACGGGCAGGACCTGGCCTATGTGACCATCGAGCTTTTCGATGCCAATGGAACACCGGTCTATGCACGCGGTGACGAACGCCGCGTGAAGGTCCGCGTGCTTGGCGCCGGCCGTCTGGCGGGACTTGGCAACGGCGACCCGCAGGATGTTTCCAGTCTGCAGTCCGGTGACCGCATGACCTTCCACGGTCGCGCCGTGGCGGTTGTCCAGGCCGGAACGAAGGCGGGAGACCTCTTCGTCGAGATCGAGGTCGAGGGCCTGCCACGTCAACGCATTCGCCTTTCGGCGATATCGCAGCATTAGAGCGATATGCGTCATGCTTTAAGACGCTCGCGGGCTTTCGTCCCGGCGTTCAGCAGCAATCCATCACCGACAGCGTTGTTTGTCGTTAAGCAGGGAACAGAGATGAAGTTGAGAGCATTGGCCTGCGGCGTGGTCGCGGTGTGGGCGGCGTCCGCAGGATGGGGGCAGGCGCAGGATCAAGGTGTGCGCGTCTATTCCGGCGGGCCGGAGGCGAAACAGCTTTATATCGGGGCCAACTATCAACCCGTCGACCGCACGCCGGAACAGATCCATCAGGACATCGCCCTCATGAAAAAGGCGGGCTTCAAGGTCGTCCGGATGGGCGACCTGTCCTGGGATTATTTCCAGCCGGCCGAAGGCGTATTCACTTTCGAGAAGTTTGACGCCGTCCTGAACGAAATGCACGCCAATGGCATCAAAGTCATGGTGGACATACCCGGGCAGCCGGCGCCGATGTGGCTGCATAAAAAATACCCCGGCGTCGATCTCGTAACGCAGGAAGGCGACCGTCTCTATGCCGCCGAGCGTTATATGGACAACACCAGCGATCCCGACTATCGCCGCCTGGCCAAGGACCTGGCCGAGGCGATGACCAAGCGTTACGGCAAGCATCCGGGCGTTATCGCCATCGGCTACAACAATGAGATCGGGAACGGCTTCATGTCGTACTCCCGGGCGGACCGCGATCGCTTCGTCGGGTGGCTTCAGAAGAAGTATGGCTCGCTGGAAGCG
>CAMLLA010000277.1 GCA_946480525.1 uncultured Asticcacaulis sp.
CCGATATCAATAACCGCTATTTCGGCATCCACGCCAAACCCGGTCCCCTCACCGTCCAGTATGAGGCCGAAGTGACGCTTGATCCGTTCCGCGCCGATCCGGGCGAAGTGCCGGAAACGCCCGTCCAGGACCTGCCGCTCGATATCATGCCTTTCCTTTTGCCATCGCGCTTTGTGCCGTCCGACCGGTTGGGCGACTTTGCCCGGCGGGAGTTCGGCCACCTGCTGCCGGGGTACAGCCGCATCACGGCGATCTGCAACTGGATCCACGCCAATATCGACTATCGCCGGGGATCATCGAACGAACAGACCATTGCGTCGGAAAGCCTGTTGCTGCGCGCCGGCGTCTGCCGCGACTTCGCGCACTTAGGGATCGCCTTTTGCCGGGCGCTCGAAATCCCTGCGCGTTATGTCAGCTGTTATGCCTATGGACTGAAGCCGGCGGATTTCCACGCGGTCTTCGAGGTCTATCTGAACGGGCGCTGGTGGCTGTTCGACGCGACGCGCCAGGCCGATCTCGATGGGCTGATCCGCATCGGAGTCGGGCGCGACGCTGCCGAGATCGCCTTTTGCTCACCGTTTGGCGGCGAGGTCAATTGCGGGCCGGTCGAGGTTTTCATGCAGCGCCTGGACGGCCAGGATGTGCCGGCGGAACGCACCACCGACGCGATCTCGACCGAGGAACCCGCGCCCAATGCGGGCGCTTGCTAGAGCATGCTCCGAAAAAGTGGAAACCGGTTTTTCGGACCAAGCATGCGACCACTAAGAAATTTAGCCTATGCTACGTTTCCGTCGAAACGGAGCATAGGCTAAAGGCTTAAATTCCGATCGAGATGTCGCGGTTATAGTCCTGACGCAGGCCAAGCTCGCGCACTTCCTGAAGGCTCAGGACCTTGGCGATGCGCGGGGCGTCAGGAGAGGTCCGCATGGGACGGGCGTCGATATCGTACTGCCAGTCGCCGACATTGAACACAGCCGCGTTGTTACGGTCCTTGAAGACCTGGAACGGCTGATCCTGCCCGTCCAGTTGCACCCATGCCGTCACATACAAACGCATACTCTTACTCTCCTCGGAAGCGAAAGCTGTTTTGAGGCGAGCGGGGACGTACGTCAATGCACGTTTTCGTCAGCCCGGTATTTGGCCACAGCTTATTGACCCGCGGCCTTGAGTTCGCTGAGCACTGTGTTGGCGCGAGCCTTCTCTTCCGGCGTCAGCTTGGCTTCGAGCACGTCGCCTGCCTTGGCCGCCTTTTCCAGCCCTTCGGCCTGGGCCAGGCGGAACCAGATCAGCGCGACGGCGCGGTCGGCCGGTCCGCCCTCGCCTTTCGACAGCATGACGGCCAGGTTGAACATGCCGTCGACATTGCCCTGCTGGGCGGCCGCCATGAACCATTTGCGCGCGATGGCGTGGTCCTGGCCGACAATTTCGCCGGTATAGAAGAAGGTGCCGATAGCGACCTGGGCGTCAGCCTGGCCCTGCAGCGCGGCTTCCTTATAGTAGACGATGGCCTTTTGCGGATCGGCGGCGACCACTTCGCCGAGATCGTAAAGCCTGCCCATCTCGTACAGCGCGCCGGGGTGGCCGCGCTTGGCGGCGTGGGACCACCATTCGGCCGCCAGCTTCCTGTCGGCGGGAACCCCGTCGTCGCCGTCATAAAGGATGACGCCGACATTGTATTGTGACGGCCCATATCCCGCGGTGCCCGCGCGGGTATAGAACCTGACGGCCTCTTTCATGTTGACCTCGCCGCCGACGCCGGTCTCATACATCCGGCCCACGATATGCGCGGCCGGAACGAAGCCGAATTCGTCAGCCTTGATGTACCATTTGCGCGCGATTTTCGCGTCCTTGTCGATACCCCAGCCGGTCAGGTAGATGCGTCCCAGGAGCATTGCGGCGTCGGACCGCGACGACATGAAGCTGGGGTCGTCCTCCTCCCACTTTTGCACATCCGCCTGAGGATTGAACGGCGCTTCGGCGACCTTGGTCAGCCACAGGATGGCCTGCTCGGTGTTCTGAGCGGTCCCGAGGCCCAGAAGGTACATCTTGCCTTCCATAAGGGCGGCCGTGTCGTAGCCCATCTTGACGTAGGACTTCTGGAAAAGCACCAGGGCGTCTTCGTATTTCTTTTCGTCGAAGGCGGCGAAGGCTTCGCGCAGGGATTTGTCACGGTTTGCGATCGTGGCGCGGCCGGCGGCGAAGTTGCGGTCGGAGGGATTACAGGCCGGCCCTTGTTCGCCCGGCGCCAGTTCGCCGTTCATACCCGGCAGAGTCGAACGCTGTCCCGAGCGTGCGTTGCCGCCGGGGGAATTGGCGGCGAAGTTCTTGTCGTCCTCGTCGCGGCGGACGTTGAAGTCGTCGAGATAGTCCTGGGTGATGGAATCGTAGGCGGGGTCGTACTCATCCATGAAGGCGCAGGACGAGGCGCGCGACGGATCGATGCGGATGGTGTCCGGGTCCTTGCCGACGCGCTTGCGGCCGAAGATGGTCAGGGTATCGCCGGACGGCACAGTAGTGGCTTCGGCTTTGGCGGCTTCCTTGGGCGCTTCGGTTTTTTCCGCTGTCTGGCTCCATGCCGGAGCCGCCAAGGTGAGCGACAGGATCACGCACAATGCCGTGCGCATCCGCGTTCCGAATACAACCATAGTCCCCTCCCCAAAGCGATATCTGTACAATCAGAATTAGATCACGGGACGTGCAGCGTCAATCGAGATCGATCATGATTGCGCAAATGTAACTTAGGTTTGGTCAAGAATTTCGCGAACCTTGGCAGCCAGCTGATCGATGGTGAAAGGCTTGCCGATCAATTCGACGCCGGGATCGACGACACCGTTGTGCACCACCGCGTTGCGCGTGTAACCCGACGTGTAAAGGACCTTCAGATCGGGCCGCAGCATGCGCGCGTCGTCGGCCAGCTTGCGGCCATTGGCATCGGGCATGACGATGTCGGTGAACAGGAGCGCGATGCCGGGCTGCTGTTCGATCAGGCGCAGGGCGCCGGCATAACCGTCCGCTTCGAGCACCCGGTAGCCCAGCTCGTTCAGGGCGTCGACGCTGAACTGACGCACCCCCGCCTCGTCGTCGACGACCAGAATGATCTCCTGCGCTTCGCCGGTCAGGAGGCCGTAGTTCCTGTCCACGTCATCGGCGTCCGCCATGGCGATGATGCGGGGCAGGTAGATCTTGACCGTCGTGCCTTCACCCGGCTCGGAATAGATCTTCACGTGGCCGCCCGATTGCTTGACGAAGCCATAGACCTGGCTGAGCCCTAATCCGGTGCCCTTGCCCGTCTCCTTTGTGGTGAAGAAGGGATCGAAAGCCTTGGCGATGACCTCGGGGGTCATGCCCGTGCCGGTGTCTGTGACCGCGATCAGGACATACTGACCTTCGGGCAGGCCGGGCTGGCCCGCAACGTAGCGGGCGTCGAGATGGGCATTCTGCGTTTCGATCGTCAGGCGGCCGCCGCCCGGCATGGCGTCGCGTGCATTCACGCCCAGGTTCAGGATGACGTTTTCAAGCTGGTTCGGATCGGCATTGACGTTCCACAGGCCGCCGGCCAGTACCGTCTCGAGCCTTATGCCCGCACCGATCGAGTGGCGCAGAAGGTCGGACATGCCGGAGACCAATCTGTTGACGTTGATCGCTTCCGGCCTGAGCGGCTGCTGGCGCGAAAAGGCGAGCAGGCGTTGCGTCAGGGCGGCGGCGCGCTTGGCGCCGTCCATGGCGGCATCAAGATAGCGTTTTGAGCGCGGGTCTTCGACACCGACGCGGCGAGTCAACAGGTCCAGCGAGCCCATAATGACGGCCAGCATGTTGTTGAAATCGTGCGCCACGCCGCCGGTCAGCTGACCGACCGCTTCCATCTTCTGCGCCTGGCGCAGCGCGTCTTCGGCGGCGGCCAGTGCGATCGTCTGGTCTTTTTCGGCGGTGACGTCGCGGCCATAAGCGTAGATGCGTTCGCCTTCGGTCGTGGTCCGCCACGATATCCAGCGAGGAGTGCCGTCGACGTGCGTGTAGCGATTTTCAAAGTCCGTCACGTCGCCGCGCGTCAAGGCCAGGTCGAGATTGTCCTGGGTGCGGCCGAGATCCTCATGCCAGATGAATTCGCTGAAGTGCCTGCCGGTCGCCAGCGCCGGATCGTGCCCCAATATGGTTTCCCATGCGGGACTTACCGCGTGGAATATACCGTCTAGCCCGAGCACAACCTGGACGTCACGGGCCTTGCGCCACACCCGGTCGAGCTGGGCCGTCCGTTCGGCGACCTGGATTTCGAGCGTTTCATTCAATTCACGCAAACGCTCTTCGCGCTCATGGACGGCGCGCTCGGCGCGGTGCCGTTCGGTAACGTCAGAGCCTTCGACAAAGACCCCGGTGACCTCGCCCGACGCATCGCGGATCGGCTGGTAAACGAAGTCGAGGAAACGTTCCTCTATGCCGCCATTGTCCTGGAGCAGGTCGACGCGAGCCGCGTAGGCGGTATAGGGCTCGCCGCTTTCATAGACCCTGTCGAGAAGCGTAATGAAGCCCTGCTCCACGATTTCCGGCAAGCCTTCGACGACCGCCTTGCCGACAACGTTCCGGCCGTTGATCAGCTTGAGATATTGCGGGTTGAGATACTCGAAGACGTGATCCGGACCGCGCAGCACAGCCATGAAGCTCGGCGCCTGCTCGAACAATTGCAGAAGGCGCTCGCGTTCCGCCTTCAGCTCCCGCTCGCCATGCACCTTGCCGGTCATCTCGACGACCGTGTCCATTATGCCGGCGACCTTACCGTTCTCGTCGCGGACGGGGCTGTAGCAGAAAGTAAAATAGGCGTCTTCCGGCGCGCCGTAACGCGCGACAGGAATGTGATAGTCCTCGATATAGATCGCTTCGCCGCCCATCGCGGAATCGATGATCGGCTTCATGTCGTTCCAGACCTCGGCCCAGGTGACGCGGTAGGGCTCGCCGAGTGAATTCCGCTTGGTTTCACCCAGCAACGGCACATAGGCATCGTTGAAAATGGCGACCAGGTCCGGCCCCCAGAACAGGCATTTGGGAAATTTCGACGCCATCATCAGATCGACGACGATCTTGAGCGCAGGCGCCCAGGTGTCGATCGGCCCCAGCGGCGTCGACGCCCAGTCAAAATTCCGCACCTTTTCGGCCATAGGCCCGCGATCTGCGGGAAAAGGCAGGCCGGTAGCGTCGGTCATTCACACCCTTTCGCAGCCCCCGCCACGAGATTCGACGGAATTTACACGAGGCGGCTGGCGATTGACAGGGAAATAAACCGCCGGGCGAAGGCAGGGAATACCGCTATTTCAACTGGGAGCGTCTGCCTATCTTTCCGTCCGCCCACTTCAGGAAATGGCGCATATTGGGCGCGTCGGTGTGCCCTCCCGTATGCTGTCGCCAGGCCAGTTCGCCGTCAAGCAGATCGGTTTCGGGCGGCGGCAATCTGGCGGTTTTGTAGGCATTGCCCGTGCCGAGATCCCTGACGCCGAGCAGCTTCCACACCTGGCCGACAGCCACGGCCGCCATGTAACTGCCCTGCTGGTCGAGCCAGAGGGCATCGCCCATTTCCGGAACGCCATAGGAGATAAAGGTCAGACGTGGAGCGGCAAGCGCGATCAGGCTGTGGGAATCGACGGGCAGGTCGGCGGCCGTCTTTGGCCCTGCATATTTGAGGAAGTTGCCGGCCATCCAATGATAGCCGCCCGACCCGGCCAGGTTTTCGACCTGCTCACCGAAGTTGCG
>CAMLLA010000278.1 GCA_946480525.1 uncultured Asticcacaulis sp.
GGGCATGATCATCGGCGAGAACTCGCGGTCGGACGACCTCGACGTCAACCCGATGAAGGCCAAGCAGCTGACCAACGTCCGCGCTTCGGGCAAGGACGAAGCCGTCCGCCTGACGCCGCCGCGCCGTCCGACCCTGGAACAGGCCATCGCCTACATCGAAGACGATGAGCTGGTCGAAGTGACGCCGAAGTCGATCCGCCTGCGCAAGAAGGAACTCAACCCTTCGTTCCGCAAGAAGCGCGTCAAGGAAGAAGCATAAAGCAAACGGCCCCGGAAACGGGGCCGTTTTTTTGTCCCCTCTCCCTGCTTGCGGGGAGAGGGTTAGGGTGAGGGGCTGTTTCAGCGCGCGCCTGAATGCTTGGAATTCTTAGAGTTCTGGTGGACCAGTATCTCGAACTTCGCCAATTTTCCCCTCACCCCAGCCCTCTCCCCGCAAGCAGGGAGAGGGGGCTAAGTTGCGTAGCTCACAACTTCGCCACCGGCCAAAGTCGCCCGTAAACTCTTCGCCGTCAGCGTTACGCCATCGATCTCGCGTCCCTTGTCGTCGTAATTGACCGTAATCTGGCTGCCGTCGGCAAAGGTCGTGCGCTGGATAAGCTTGTCGTCGCTGAGGTAAGTAAACCCGGTCAGGGCCTGCAAGGCCAAGGCCTCGTGCAGCTTGCGGAATACGCCATACTGCTTCTTGATGACCGGCAGGCGCTCGTCCAAAGTTCCGGCGCTGAGGTGATAGGTCGGGGCCACATTGTGCAGCAACTGCGTCAGCTCGCGATCCTGCGCCACGTCGCTCAGTTTAAGATTGTCGTAAGTCCAGTGGTGCGTCGTGATGATCGACCCGTGGAACACCGCCTGGTAAAGCGGCACCACACTGTCCGGCGCAAAATGCAGCGCCCGGTACTTCGGCTTGGTCTTCGCCGGCGCAAAGAACTTGCCCGGCTGCTCCGGCGGGAACCAGTTACCGGTGTAGTAGGGCGACTTCTGATCGGTCGCCAGCTCCGGATCGCCCCAGCCTATGACCGGCGTCTCTGTGCCTTGCGCAAAGGCGATCCCCTGGCTGGTCACCGCATTGCCGACTTCGGAACCCAGTGGCACCTTCACCGTCTCCGACCACCAGCGATGCACGGCATTGTTGGCCGCGGCGTGCTGTCCTTGCGTCGTCTCATGACCCGGCCGGTAATCATCAAAGACCATGCCCGTGGCGCTGACGTCGCTGAACCAGCTGTTATAACCGGCGGCTGCCTGCAAAGCCGTCACGCGGGCCTTCAGCGAACCAGTGACGCAGAGCGTATTGGCGTAAAATCCCGTGCCCATGAAACCCTTGCGTGGCTTGCCATTGGCCAGCACGATCGGACAGGTCTCATACAGTGTCCGGCCCTGCTGCGACGTCGCCCAGTCGGGACGCTCACCCGGCGCGATCAGGCCCATATAGTCGTCGTAAGGGCCGATCAGGTAGCCGGCGTCCTTGGCCGCCGTAACCACTTCCGGGTGCCACAATCCGCCATCAAAACCATCGCCCAGGCCGATCCATAACCGATCAAGCCCGGCTTCCTTCAGCGCGCCGATGGTTCGCTTCGACAGGCCCTCGCCCCAGTTGGCCGGATCGGGCGTCAGCGACGCGCTGAATGCATTGTGAAACTGCTGCCGCAGTTCGGGATAGGCGCCGGTCAGGCGGTTGAGGTCGATCTCTTCCTGTTGCCACTCGGCGCGCGCCAGCGACAGCAGCGCCGCATTGACATGACGCACCACGACGCGGCGCTCATAGGGCGCGGGACTGGCGGGGAGGGCGGTCAGCTGGGCAACTGCCTCGGCGTCGAGCGTTCCACGCAAACGCGCAACGAAAGGATCCGCGCCGCGCAAGGTGGTCATGAAGCCCGGCCAGTCCGTAATATCCGGCACGCCGATCAGCCCATTGCCCCACAGATAGACCTGCGGCGCGCCGATCAGCTTTTCGGTACCGGGCGTGACCCGGATCTTGTCGGCCAGGGGCTGGTACTGGCCGTCGGCAATCAGGAACGACCTGTAACGCTGTGCCCCGGACAGCAGCGTATCGCCAAGATGCAGCTTTATCGCCATCGGTGTTCCGGGCGACAGGCGCGTGAACTCATGATGCAGCGACATGGCCAGTCCACCCGCCGCCTCGGTGAAGTGCAGCCGGTTGTTGAACGGATTGCGCAGCAGCCAGTGCAGCGTAAAGGCGCCGTGATCCATGCCCCACAGCGGCAGGGTCAGGTCTTCGGTGGTGTTGATATCGTTGTGGGCGTTGAGCAGGTCGGCGCGCCATTCCGGGCTGTCTGCCGGCGCATAGCGGCCTTCCGCCAGCGGCAGGATCAGACCATGCCCCATGGCGGCGGCGGGCTGGCGCAGCAGTTCCAGCGTCTCCGGCTTTTCGACGGTGAAGGTGAGATCGAGATCGCGGCCGGAAAGAGCGGCTGTAACTCGGACAGTGCCCCAGGCCCATTGCGCCACGTCGCGCGAGTGCTTGAGGTCGGTAACTGGGCGTGCGGGAAGTCCGTCCGATACCGTCAGTGCCGTTTGGCCCTTGGCTGTGACATGGATCGCCAATGTCGCGGGATCGATCCGCACCTGCCAGTGGTCATTGCTAAATGCGGCGGTCGGCCCAACCGCTCGCGCTGCCGGCGCCAAGCCTGCCGCCGCCAATGTGGTGCACAAAAAGTCCCGGCGGCGCATATTCGTCCTCATCGTGATGGAAATGGACTGTCCTTCATGCGCAGAGTTTTGTCGAGTTACGTCGCGGACATCACCGCACACTGCTGACAAAGGCAGGTTGCACCGTGCATGATGTTCCCGCAAACACGCGAAGGAGCCTCCATGACCCAGCCCGATTACGGTTCGATCCTCATCCGCGGTGCGCGCGAGAACAATCTGAAAAACGTCTCGGTCGATATCCCCAAACGCCGGATTACCGTCTTCACCGGCGTGTCGGGCTCGGGCAAGTCGTCGCTCGTCTTCGGCACCATCGCGGCGGAAAGCCAGCGGCTGATCAACGAAACCTATCCGGCCTTCGTCCAGCAGTTCATGCCGCATTACGGCCAGCCCGACGCCGACCTGCTCGAAAACATCTCGGCCGCCATTATCGTCGATCAGCAGCGCCTGGGTGGCAATTCTCGCTCTACGGTGGCCACCGTCACCGACGCGGCCCAGATGCTGCGCGTCCTGTTCGCGCGTCTGGCCGAACCCCGCTTGCCGGCGCCTGGCTACTATTCCTATAACGATCCGCGCGGCATGTGCGCAGAATGCGAAGGCATCGGCCAGGTCGCGGCCATGGACATGTCGGCGGTGATCGACGAGACCAAGTCGCTGAACGGCGGGGCTTTGCTGCCCAAGGATTATTCGCGCGACACCTGGTACTGGGAAATCTACAACAATTCCGGCCTGTTCGACATGGACAAGCCGATCAAGGACTATAGCGACGAGGAGCGGCACAACCTGCTGCACCTCGATGACGGCCGCAAGATCAAGGTCGGCAAGATCGGCCTGACCTTTGAAGGCGTCGTCACCAAGCTGAAGAAGGGGCTGGGCTCGAAAGACCCTGAAACCCTGCAACCGCATGTCCTGCGCGAGTACGAAAAGATATTCACCCGCGCCACATGTCCGGCCTGCCAGGGGGCGCGTCTGAAAGCCGAAGTGCTGGCCAGCCGGGTTGCGAGCAAGAACATCGCCGAACTGTCGGCCATGCAGGTCAGCGATCTGGCCGACTGGGTACGCGCGATCGAAGCGCCCCAGGTCGGGCCTATGTTGCACGCCCTGTCGGCGCGGCTGGACAATCTGGTGACGATCGGGCTCGGCTATCTCAGTCTCGACCGCGAAAGCTCCAGCCTGTCAGGCGGTGAAAGCCAGCGCGTCAAGATGGTGCGGCACTTGGGCTCTTCCCTGACCGACATGACCTATGTCTTCGATGAGCCGTCCGTTGGACTGCACCCGCACGATGTCGGGCGCCTGGCCGGGCTGATGCAGCAGTTGCGCGACAAGGGCAATACGGTGCTGATCGTCGAGCACAAGCCCGACATGATCGCCATTGCCGATCACGTCGTCGATATGGGTCCGTTTGCCGGCAGCAAAGGTGGAGAGATCGTCTACGAAGGCGACTATGCCGGGCTTCTGACCTCAGGGACGCTGACCGGCAACCACATGAAAAAGCACCAGCCGATCAAGGACGAGGTGCGCAAGCCTGACGGCGATCTGCGTATTGAAAACGCCAGCCTGAACAACCTCAAGAACGTCTCGGTGTCGATTCCGAAGGGCGTGCTGACCGTAGTGTCCGGCGTCGCCGGTTCAGGAAAATCATCGCTGATCCAGGGCTGTCTGCCCAAGGCCTATCCCGACACTGTCATCATCGACCAGAACCTGGCGCGTGGCTCGCGGCGATCGAACACCGCCACCTATACCGGAATCCTCGACGCGGTGCGCAAGGCGTTCGCCAAGGCCAATGGCGTCGATGCGGCGTTGTTCTCGGCCAATTCCAAGGGCGCCTGCCCCGACTGCAATGGCCTGGGCGTAACCTATACCGATATGGCGCACCTCGATCCCGTGGCGACCGTCTGCGAAACCTGCCATGGCAAGCGTTTCCTGCCGGAGGTGCTGACCCATCATCTGCGCGGCAAGTCGATCAGCGACGTCTATGAGATGAGCGTCACCGATGCTGTGGTCTTCTTCACCGAGCCGGCGATTGCGCGGATTCTGAAAGGGCTCGACGATGTCGGCCTCGGCTATCTGACGCTGGGCCAGCCCTTGTCCACATTATCCGGCGGGGAGCGCCAGCGGCTGAAACTGGCCGCCGAGCTTGGCAAGCAAGGCAATATCTACGTGCTGGATGAGCCGACGACCGGGCTGCACATGAACGACGTCGATACGCTGATTGGCCTGTTCGACCGGCTGGTCGATGCCGGCTCTTCGGTGATTGTCATCGAACACAATCTCGATGTCATTTCGCGCGCCGACTGGGTGATCGACTTAGGCCCCGGCGCCGGCCATGACGGCGGCACGGTCCAGTACGAAGGCGTGCCATCAGGATTGACGGCGTGCGAAGCATCACTGACGGGACGGTATCTCAGGCAGAGGTAGTGAATTGGCTCAAAAAAACTTGAACTTTCATTCAAGTTTTTTTTGAGCCAATTCAGCATTCTCATATTGCATGGCGCAAAGGAGGTGAAATTTAATTACCAATTACCTTTAATGTACTTAAACTCAAAAGCTTTTGAGTTTTTATCAACTGGTAATATTTTTCCATTTCTTCGCAATCTCTGTAAGGCTTTTTTTACCTTATTGATATCATCTTCGCCGCTAAGCTGCCTGACTAGCTTATTTGTAATCTGCGCATCTGGATTGTCTGTCAAATACGATATTATGACGTCCTCGATAGACGCTAATTTCTGATGTTTTATCGTTACATAAAAGAAGTTCCCTTTTTCTTCAAATTCTGGTTCAACAAGGCCGGCTTTTCTTAATTCATTTTTTGCAGTATCCAATCCCTCTCCGATATCATGGTTTAGAGGGTTAGAAAGTTTGTGAAGCATCCGTACTAAATTCGGATTTCTAGAAAATCGCTCAGAATATAAATTTGAAATCGTCATAAATCCCGGGAGTTTTCCTGGGCTGCTAATTTCAATTCTATTGTCATATACTTTTACATGTATGTCGTCATTTATGCTGTAGTCTCTGTGTATAACTGCGTTCACAAGTATTTCTTTAATGGCTTCTGCTGGATATCTAAGTTT
>CAMLLA010000279.1 GCA_946480525.1 uncultured Asticcacaulis sp.
AAACAAAAACTTAGATCGGAATGGCGTTTCCACCTAAACCCATTCCGATCTAGAAACCAAAAAGGCGCCGGATCAACCGGCGCCTTTTCTCTTAGTAGACTTCCGCCTTGGAGCGACGGCGGCGCGACACCGGCTCGACATCGGGCGGCGGCGGCGTTGCGCCACTGCGTTCTTCTTCCTTGCGGACCTTTTCCTCGGATTTGCGTACGCGCCGGCGATCCAGTTCGTCACCCAGGGCAACGACCAACTCCGAAAAGATGCTGAGGAACTGCGGGAAGCGCGAGGCCAGGAAGCCGCCCATGACAGCGACCAGTGCGGCCAGGAAAGGTGAGTGCGGCGACATGGTTTCGATCATGCGCGACAGGCTGCCGACCGACGTGCCGGCAAAGGCCTCGTCGAACATGCGCTCCTGTTTGGTGCGCTTATCGCTCTTGTTGATCATCTGATAAATGCCGTAGCCGATCAGCGGCAGGAACAGCAGGCCGCCCAGAAGCGCCGGTCCGGCGATCTCACCCAGGGCCACCTTCAGATAGTTATAAAGGGCGATGCTCAGCCACACGATCCCGGCAATGGCGCACGCCACACACAGGACGACGGCGATCACCGTCGATTTGATGACTTCGATCTTGTGCGACACATTGAACATATTGGACAAACCCCGTCTGGAACCCGCGTTGTCATAGACCGCAATAACAAATAAAGGAACAATGCGATTACGGCGATGGCGTTTTTCCTCATGGAGTCTGGGTTGTGATGTTTCTGGAAGGCCTGTGGCATGCGCTGAAAGTGGTGTCGGCCGGGCTCTACTGGCTGCTCTTCATCTGCCTCATCTGGGCGGGGTTCGCGCTGATGGGCACGGCGCCGCAATGGGGCTGGGGCAACCTGGCCTTTGTGCTCGCACTCTTTGGCGCAAGGGGATACGGCCAGCGCTGGCTGAATGGCGGCGCATCCTATGTGGCTGGATGCGCCGCGATCTTCACCTATCTCGCCTTTGCCGCCATAATGACCGGTTGGGAACCCGTTTAGGCGGTTTCGGAAAGCGCTTCGCGAATCGTCTCGACAATCCGGTCGATCTGCGGCTTTTCGATGATCAGAGGTGGCGACAGGGCGATAATGTCGCCGGTCACTCGAATCAGCACGCCCTTGTCGTAGCAGCGGTCGAAGACCTCTAATGCGCGGGCCGTGGCCGCACCCGGACGTGGCTCCAGTTCGATGCCGCCGATCAGGCCCAGGTTGCGGATGTCGATGACGTGCTTGGCATCGCGCAAGCTATGAACGGCGTCCTGCCAGTAGGGCGCAAGGCTGGCCGCGCGATTGAAAAGATCGTCTTCGGCATAGGTGTCCAAGGTTGCGATGCCGGCGGCACATGCCAAGGGGTGGCCGCTATAGGTATAGCCGTGGAACAGCTCGATCGGCGTTTCCGAGGTTTGCAGGAAGGTGTCGTAGATGCGCGTCGAACAGGCGACGGCGCCCATGGGGACGGTGGCGTTGGTGATGCCCTTGGCCATGCAGATCATGTCCGGCCGGACACCGAAGTAATCAGCGCCAAAGGCCGCCCCCAGCCGGCCGAAGCCGGTGATGACCTCGTCGAAGATCAGCAGGATATCGTGCTTGTCGCAAAGGCTGCGCAGGCGTCGCAGATAGCCTTGGGGCGGGATAAGCACGCCGGTCGATCCGGCCACCGGCTCGACAATGACGGCGGCGATGGTAGAGGCGTCGTGCAGGGCCACGATCCGTTCCAGCGCATCGGCCAGATCGGCGCCGTGTTCGGGCTCCCCTTTGGTGAACAGGTTGCCTGGGACGCCGTGGGTGTGGGGCAGGTGGTCGACGCCGGTCAGCATCGATCCGAAGGTCATGCGGTTGCGCACGATGCCGCCGACGCTGATGCCGCCGAAGCCCGTGCCGTGATAGGCGCGTTCGCGGCCGATCAGCCGGGTCTTGGTCCCTAAACCGCGGGCGCGCTGATAGGCCAGGGCGATCTTCAGCGCCGTATCGGCCGCTTCGGAGCCCGAATTGGTGAAGAAGATGCGCTTGAGGTCATGGGGCATCAGCCCGGACAGTTTGTGCGCAAACTCGAACGCCAGCGGATGGGCCATGTTGAAGGTCGGGGCGAAATCCATGACGGCGGCCTGGGCGCGGATGGCTTCGGTGATCCTTTCGCGCCCGTGGCCGGCATTGACGCACCACAGCCCCGCCGTGCCGTCCAGAATCTGGCGCCCGTCATGCGCGGTGTAATGCATGTCCTTCGCCGCCGCCAGAAGCTTGGGTCTGGCCTTGAAAGCGCGGTTGGGCGTGAAAGGCATCCAGAAACTGTCGAGCGCTTCCGCTGTAGGGGCATCCATGGTCAGCTCTTTTTCGGTGAAAGGCGGCAGAACTGTGCTAAGCTCTGCTATTAAGTCCGGGCACATTGTGATCACAAGCCTGGCCGAACTTCAAGGGCAAGGCCTGTAACCGCGTATGAAAGTCGTCAATCTCGAACCGTCGGCCGCCGACACCCGAACCCACGCGCAAGTCTACGACTCCTTAAGCGAGGACCTGATCCAGGGGCAGATTCCACCGCTGATGTCGGTGTCGTTGCGCACACTGGCACAGCGCTACGGCGTGTCGCCCATGCCGGTGCGTGAAGCCGTGCGCCGGTTGATCGCCGAAAAAGCGTTGGAGCTTCAACCCGAAAACAAGCGCCTGCGTGTTCCGCACCTGACGGAGCACCGCTTGCTGCAACTGATGAAGGCGCGACAGTGGGTCGAGTCGGAACTGGCCTATCTGGCCACGCCGCGTGTCGACCGGGACCTGATCCGCCGTCTGAAGGATGACGACGCGACATTGATGCGTGCCCTGGCGACCGGCGACGTATCGACCTACATGCAGGCCAATCACGATTTTCATTTCTGTATCTATGCCCGGGCCGATGCCGACCTCCTGTATGACATGGCGCGAACCCTGTGGCTTCAGGCTGGACCGTTCATGCGCGTGGTGTTCGGCCGGATGGGAACGGTGCATCTGCCTAAGGACCACCATCAGGACATGATCGCGGCGTTCGACCGAGGCGACGCCGAGGCGGTGCGGGTATCCATGGCGTCCGATATTCGCGAGGGCATGGAGCTGATGCTGGATGCGCTGCGCAGCCAGGCCCAGCCGGAAAAGAAGCGTCGCGGGGCGGGGAAGTAGCATAAACTTCGAGTGAGCATGCTTGACTTGCCCTTTGGCGGCAGTGTCTAATTGTGATCACAATCCGCTAATTGAGGTGTCAGTATGCCCGTATCCGCGCCCCAGAGACCCGCCGATACACTGGAAGGCGTGCTAAAGGCCGTCAAGGCGCTGAATCTGCCATCGAAAGCGATCATCGAAGGCCAGGAGGTCGGCGCGCGATCGGGGCGGACCTTCGACAAGATGTCGTCGCGCGATGGCACCAAGATCAACGCCATCGCCGCGTTTGACATGACCGATGTCGATCTGGCCGTTGCATCCGCGCGGACGGCATTCGAAGACGGGCGCTGGCGCAGCCTGGCGCCCAAGGCGAAAAAGAAAATCCTGCACCGGCTGGCCGACCTGATGAGCGAGCACGCCGAAAACCTGGCCCTGTTAGAGAGCCTCGATACCGGCAAGCCGATCAGCGACGCGCGCAATGTCGACATCCCGCTGGCGATCAACACGACGCGCTACTATGCCGAAGCGCTCGACAAGATCTATGGCGAGGTTGCGCCGACGCCGGACGACCGCCTGTCTTATGTCCTGCATGAACCGCTGGGGGTTGTCGGCGCCATCGTGCCTTGGAACTTTCCGCTGCACATGGCGATGTGGAAGGTCGCGCCCGCTTTGGCCATGGGCAACTCGGTCGTGCTGAAACCGGCGGAAAATTCGAGCATGACCGCGCTTTACACTGCGCAACTGGCGCTGGAAGCCGGCGTGCCTGCGGGCGTCTGGAATGTCGTCACCGGACTTGGCACTGAAGCCGGCGACGCCCTGGCCAGGCACATGGATGTCGACATGATCGCCTTTACCGGATCGGGTCCGGTCGGGCGGATGCTTATGCGCGCCTCGGCTGACTCGAACCTCAAGCGCGTGTCGCTGGAACTGGGCGGCAAGAGCCCGCAGATCGTCTTTGCCGACAGCGATGACCTGGATACCGCTGCGGCCAATGTGGCCTGGGGCGTCTTTTATAACCAGGGCCAGGTGTGCACAGCCGCGTCGCGCCTGCTGGTCGAGGAATCGATCAAGGACGACTTCGTCAAACGTGTTGCTGCGGTCGCCAAGACCATCAAGGTCGGCGATCCGTTCGATCCTGCCACCCAGTTCGGCGCCATGATTTCGTCGCGCCAGATGCATACGGCGCTGGAATATATCGAGCGCGGCCAGGCCGAAGGCGGCAGGCTGGTCATGGGCGGTAAGCAGGTGCGCTCGGAGACTGGCGGCTACTATGTCGAGCCGTCACTCCTCGACAATATCGACCCGGCCAACATCCTGGCCCAGGAAGAGGTCTTCGGGCCGGTCCTGTCGGTCATGACCTTCAAGGATGAGACAGAGGCTTACCGCATCGCCAACGACACCATCTATGGCCTGGCGTCGGGCGTGTGGACGTCGAACATCAACAAGGCCATGCGCGCCGCCAAGGCGTTGAAGGCGGGCCTCGTCTGGGTCAATGGCTGGGATGCCTGCGATATCACCTCGCCGTTCGGCGGCGTAAAACAGTCGGGCTTTGGTCGCGACCGCTCGCTGCACGCCCTATATAAGTATGCCGACCTCAAGGCCGTTTCGATCAGTTTCAAGGCTTAGATATGAAGCTCACACCTGCACAGGTTTCGCTGCTTGGCGACACCATCTCGCTTGAACTTAAGCCCGGCTGGTTTGCCGTTACCAATCCCGCCGATGGTGGCGTGCTGGCCCATGTCAAGGACGGCTCGGCCGCCGATACAACAGCCGCCATCGCCGCGGCCGATCAAGCCTTTGCGGCATGGTCGGGCATGACCGCCAAGGCGCGTTCGATCATCCTTAAAAAATGGAATGACCTGGTCTTGAGCCATCTCGAAGACCTGGCGCTGCTGGTGACGCTGGAGCAGGGACGACCGATCAAGGAGACGCGGGGTGAAGTCACCTATGGCGCATCCTTCATCGAATGGTTCGCCGAAGAAGCCAAGCGCGCCTATGGCCGCACCATTCCGGCAACGGCGCCCGGCAAGCACTTGCAGACGATCAAGCAGGCTATAGGCGTCTGTGCGGCGATCACGCCGTGGAACTTTCCGATCTCGATGATTACGCGCAAGGTTTCGCCGGCCCTGGCTGCGGGCTGCACGGTCGTTATCAAGCCGTCGGAAGAAACACCGCTGTCGGCCTTGGCGCTCTATGTGCTGGCGCGTCAGGCCGGTCTGCCGGAGGGCGTGATCAATATCGTCAATTCGACGACGGCGAAGGCGGTCGGCGAGGCGATGACCTCGGACCCGCGCGTCAAGAAGCTGAGCTTTACCGGATCAACCCCCGTCGGCAAGCTGCTCTATGCCCAGTGCGCCCCGACCATGAAGAAAATCTCGATGGAACTGGGCGGCAATGCGCCGTTTCTGGTCTTCGACGATGCCGATATCGATGAGGCCGTTGAAGGCGCCCTGGCGTCGAAATACCGCAATACCGGCCAGACCTGCGTCTGCGCCAACCGGCTTCTGGTTCAG
>CAMLLA010000280.1 GCA_946480525.1 uncultured Asticcacaulis sp.
TATGCCTATGCCTAGATCGTAATACAGGCGGACATTGTTGCGGCGATAAGGCCGAGGCCGATGCTGGCAAGCAAACGTTTCATGGAAACATCCTCGTGTGCCCCCACGAAGAGAAACTGCCTCCGCCTGCATAAGCGGGCAATGTGATTAAGGACCGTACGGCCTATCGCGACTGATAGGTAAGATTGTCCGGACCGCTGTCGTCGATGATGATGCAGGCCGACAGGGAGGCGGCGGCAAAAGCCAGGACGACGATCTTGATTGCGAGGGATTTCATGGAGGACTCTCTTCGGTTATGTGTTTGTATGCGTTGTGTTTAGTTCAGGTCGCGGTCTTTTAGACTTCGTCGGCAGGCTTCTCGTCGTGGGCCGGAGCATGATTGTCATGGCTCTTGTGATGGTGGAAATCGCCCTTCTTGCCGTTGCCGACATACATAATGCAGCCCGACAATGACGCCATAAGCGCTGCCGCGACGGCCAGTCTGGTGAGTTTGGAAATCATGTTTGCCCCTTAGGATCATTGAACGGTTTCAGACTATGGTTCGGACTATGAATGCAAAATGAACCCCGGTGACCTTAATTCTTTTTAATTTAAGGGGTTACAGGGTCCGTTTCCTTCGCCCAGCGGCTTGCCAGCGGGGTACAGATCAACAGTTGCAGCGGGTGATAGACCATAATCGGCAAAAGAATCAGGCCGAGACCCGGATGGCCTGCGAATAACAGGTGCGCCATGGGTATCCCGGTTGCCAGCCCTTTCTTCGTGCTGCAAAAAACGACCGCGGAACGCGCTGCCTGATCAATGCCGGTGCGGTCGCACAGCTTCCATAGGATGGATAGCACAACGAAGAACAGCCCCAGTGTCGCACCAATGGTCAGCGACAGGACGGGAAGGGATGTGCTGCCCCAGACATTCCGGGCAAACGAGTCGCAGAATGATGTATAGACCAGAAGCAGGATCGAGCCGCGATCGGCGGTTTGCGCCCACTTCTTGTTGGCCGTCAACCATGTGCCGATAAGTGGCCGCGCCAGCTGCCCGGCGATCAACGGCACGATAATCCACAGGGTCAGGTCTACAAAAACACTAACAACATCTATTGTTTGTCCGGAAGTGCTGAGCATAAGGCTCATCCACAGCGGCGTGATGAAGATGCCGATAGGGCTGGAAATGGCGGCATTGAATATGGCCACGGGAACGTTACCGCGGGCCGCCGCCGTCATGGCGACCGACGACGAGATGGTCGAGGGCAGGGCGCACAGATAAAAGAGGCCAATCTTCAGATCCGGGCTGATCCACTGTCCCGCAAGCAGCAGGAACAGCCCGCCGATCAGGGGGAACAGCAGGAAGGTCGTGGCCTGGATGATCAGGTGCAGGCGCCAACGCATCACACCGCCTTTAAGGGCCACAAACGACAGCAGCGCTCCGTTCAGGAAGAAGACAAGCGCTATGGCGGCCTTGGTCAGGATCTCCGGATGAAGCGTGCCGCCCTGGGCGCCTGGGCCGGGGAAGAGCCAGGCCAGTGCGATGGCCAGCACCATGCCGGTCAGGAAAAGGTCTGGCTTGAACCGGCCTATATTCACAGTCCGCACGCGGCGTAGATCATGATGCCCGTGGCAACGGACAGGTTCAGGCTGTCGGCGCGGCCGCGCATCGGGATCTTGACATTGGTGTCGCAGGTCGCGGCAATGTCGGGCGTCAGGCCCGACTGTTCCGTGCCCATGACGATCAGGGTCGGCCGGCGATAGGGGGCGCTGCGGTGGTCGTGTTTGGCAGTCAAAAGCGTGCCGACGACCGAACCGGTCCAGCGCCCGCGATCGGCCAGGAATTCTTCGCGCGTGCATTTGACGATGGGCAGGGCAAAGACCGACCCCATGGTGGCACGTACGGTTTCGACCGAAAATGGATCGACGCAGTCGCCGATCAGGATAACACCGCCTATGCCGGCCGCATCGGCCGTACGGATGATTGTGCCAAGATTGCCGGGATCGCGCACCTGTTCCAGTGCCACCCAGACGTCGTTGCTGCTAGGGTCGATATCGCAGAGCGTGGCAATGCGCTGGGCGAAGACGGCGACGACCATCTGGGGGTTGTCTTTGCGCGAAATCTTTTCGAGGATCTCGCGAGTGACTTCCAGGACTTCGCCGCCGGCCTTCAGCGTCTCGTCAATGGCCCGCTTCTGCAGAGGATGCGGATCGGAGTGGTTGCCGTAGACCAGGATCAGCGGCGCAATGCCCTGATCCAAGGCATCGATAATGATCTTCAGGCCTTCGGACAGGAAGCGGCCGGTGGCTTCGCGCTCCTTGCGCATATGCAGGGCGCGGATGTCCTTGACCGTCTGGTTGGTCAGCGATGTGATCTGCTTGATCATCGCTGCCACCGCGCAAAGAAGGACAGGCCGATTTCGCGTGGCTGAACGGCAGACGGTTTGACGCCCCTGGGCGGCTTTGAGTCTTCGATCAGGGTCAGTTCGCCGTGATCGACCGTGCCGCCGCGCTGTGAGCCGACCGCTTCGGCGAGCAGGTGCGCCAGGGCAGGACCGGAAACGCGCGCCGCATAGGCATTGAGCAGCAGGAAGGCGGCATCGTCGGACAAAAGTTGCGCGCAGAGATGGATCATCTCCGGCAGGTCTTCGAACAGCCGCCAGACTTCGCCCGTAGGTCCCCGTCCATATTTCGGCGGGTCGAGGATGATGGCTTCGTACTTGGAGCCCCGTTTGACCTCGCGCTGAACGTACTTTCTGGCGTCCTCGCAGATCCAGCGTATGGGCGCGTCTGCCATTTCCGACAGGACGGCGTTGTCTCGTGCCCAGCCGATGGCTTTTTTCGAAGCATCGACGTGGGTAACCCTGGCGCCGGCGGCCGCGGCGGCCAGGCTGGCGACGCCGGTATAACCGAACAGGTTGAGCACGCGCGTGCCGGGGCGGGCCTTCAGCGCGGCAGATTGCCATTCCCAGTTGGCGGCCTGTTCCGGGAAGAAGGCAAGGTGACGGAAGCTGGTGAAGCGGCCATAAAAGCGGACGTCGCGCCAAGACAGCGCCCATTGTTCAGCCGGCTTGCGATTGAAGCTCCAGCGTCCTTCGTCTTCGTCGCCGGCGGGATCGAAGGTCGCGTCGACCTTGGTCCACAGCTCAGGGTATTTCGGCGCCCACCAGCATTGCGGTTCCGGGCGCACGACGAGGTAATCGCCATAGCGTTCAAGCTTCTTGCCGTCGCCGGAATCGATGAGCGCATAGTCGGCCCATGGACGCGTGCGCAAGGTGGTGGCGGTGTCGGTAATGATCATGGCTTGGGCATAATCGCCTGCTGCTCCGCCGTAAAGCGCTTTATCGGCGTCAGGCACGCGACTTGCTTGCCGGTGAAGCAAAAGTGTAGACGCGTGCGAATAACCCGCTTGGCTTTACATAAATGGAAGCTTTCTCCTGTCTCTTTGTGGGATAGGGAAATGATCGGGAGTTGGGAGCGGTGATTCCGTGATAACAGGGGTGTTGCGACACATCGGGTGGCTGAGTGTGCTGGCATTGGCCGTGGCCTCGCAGGCGCTTGCCGCTCCGCGCGTCGTGTCGCTCGACATGTGCGCGGACCAATACGTCCTGGGACTTATCCCGCGCGACCGGATCGCCGGCGTGTCGATGAGGGCCGGCCTGCCTGAATCCTTTTATCGCGGCCGCAGCAAAGGGATGCGCCGCGTGCCGGCCAAAAGCGAGGCCGTCCTGGCTCTGGTGCCTGACATAGTGGTGCGGACCTGGGGCGGCGACCGAAAGCTTCTCGATATGCTCACGAGGAGCGGCATTAAAGTCATTACGATAAACGACCTCTCGAGTTTGGATCAGGCGGAGGGTGAGTTGTTGCGCGTCGGCGCGGAACTCGGCCAGCCTCAGGCCGCGCAGGCAGAGGCCGGCCGGTTTCGCGCAGCGATGGACGATATCCGCCCCATCGGTCTGGGCAGGACGGTGCTCTACTATACGCCGGGCGGATACACGGCCGGCCCCGACACCTTTGCCGGCGACTTCCTGACCCGTCTGTCATTCAGGATGGAGAGCCAGACCAAGGGGATGTACTTCCTGTCGCCGGAGGTTCTGTTGAGCCTCAAACCCGACGTCTTCGCGCTCGCCTTCTATGATGATGTCTATGCCATGCGGCGGGTTCCCGGCCGCCATCCCCTGGTCCGCAGGGCGATTGAATCCGCGCCGCACTTCACGGTTCCCGCGACCGCCGTCTCCTGCAGCGCATGGTACGCCGCCTACGACCTGCAGACCCTGTCGCGGACCACCATAAGGTAAGCCATGCATCTGTCGGCCCGTACGCTCAATCTGTCCCTGTTCGGCGCTGCCGTAGTGCTGATCGCCCTCCTGCTGCTTTTCGGCGATGTCCCCATGCCGCTGCGTCTGTGGATCGACGCCGTCACACGACCGGGCTCCTTGCCCGCGCAGATCGTGTGGGACATTCGCCTGCCACGCAATGTCACGGCCTTCGCGATCGGCGCCATGCTGGGTATGAGCGGGGCCTTGATGCAGGGTCTGCTGCGCAACCCGCTGGCCGAGCCCGGCATACTGGGCGTTTCGTCCGGCGCGGGTTTGGGCGCGGCGCTGGCCATCGTCCTTGGACTGGGGCTGGTACCGTTTGCCGTCGAAGGGTTCGCGCTGGTGGGAGCTGTGATCATCGCTGGCGTGCTGCTGCTGTTTACCGCGCGCTTTCCGCAGCGCCAGTCACTGATCCTCCTGGGCGTGGGACTGACCGCTCTGTGCGGCGCATTGATGGCGCTGGTCTTCAACCTGTCGCCGTCGCCGGTGACGACGGCGGAAATCCTTGGCTGGACCATGGGCTCCGTCGAAAACCGTACGTGGGAAGATGCGGGCCTTTGCATTGCCGGGCTTGGTCTCGCCAGCCTGCTGAGCTGGAAGCTGGGGAGGGGCTTGCGTTTTCTGACGCTTGGTGATGAAACCGCGCGATCAATGGGTATCGACATGGCGCGGCTGGGGCAGGTCGTTATCCTGGCCGCGGGCATACTGTCGGGCCTGGCCGTGGCGGTTTCTGGTGTCATCGGCTTCGTCGGTCTGGCCGCGCCGCATTTCGTCCGGGCCATGGGCGTCAAGGACCCGTTCCGCCTGATCTGGCCATCGGCCCTGACCGGCGGCGTAATGGTCCTGATCGCTGACGGACTGACACGGATCCTGCCGGCGTCCGGCGATATACGGCTGGGCGTTCTGACGTCACTGATTGGTGCGCCCTTGTTTGCCGTTATCGCCTGGAAAAGCGCGCGCAGCTGGATGCAGGATTAGACCGATGCAGACCCTGAAACTCAATCTGGTGAGTGTGCAGCTTGGCGGCCATGTCGTGCTGGACCGCCTTTCCACTGCGTTCGCGCCTGGCCAGGTCCACGTGCTGGCAGGCCCCAACGGTGCCGGCAAGTCAACCCTGCTTAGGGCCATGGCTGCGCTGTTGCCGGTAAATACCGGAAATATTTCGCTGGACGGTACGGACGTCGCCCGTATGTCGCCTCAGACGCGCGCCGAACATATTGCCTACATGCCTCAGGAACGGACGATTGCCTGGGACTTGCCGGCGGTAGACGTCGCAGCACTCGGCGCCTCGCACCTGACGCCTGAAATGGCGCGACAGCGGG
>CAMLLA010000281.1 GCA_946480525.1 uncultured Asticcacaulis sp.
TCTTCCGATCTCAACACATAATACTGCTAACGAGATACGCGAACCGGACTTCATGGCGGGCTCCATGGCGGGCGTTACCCATCATCTATAGAGCAGCGCCGTCGGGTTGCGAAGCAGCGTGGCGATCACAAGGCCGTAAGGTAAATCCGGGAAGATCAGTCGTGCCAGAGGTCGGTAATGTCGCCCTTGCGGTTCAGCATATGGACGGCGCGCTTGATCACGGTCAGTACGGCTTCGACGCGTTCGTCCTGTTCGTAGGTCAGGGCCGCGCGGTGCATGCCGTCCAGCGCAAAGCGGGCCAGGTCGCGGCTGGCCTGGAAACGGGCGTCACTGCCGGCCATGATGAAGCCGGGCGTCGCATTGCCCATGGCGCCGCGATCGAAGGCTTCCTGGGCCGGCCGGATCGATCTGGCGACGTCGGCGTCCTGGCGCGCCGCGCGCTCCAGGGCGAGGAATGCCGCAAACGGCGTCGAACTCAGCAGACGCCAGTAGGCGTCGATGGCGCCATCGAGCGCATCCTGGCCAGGCTTCAGCTTCTTGGCCTCGGCCTCGAACGCAGCTTCGCGCGCGGCCTGAATGTGCCAGGCGGCGGCTTCGACCAGGTCTTCACGTGTCGGAAAATGATAGAGCATGGCGCCGCGCGTCAGACCGCAGGCTTCGGCGATGGCGGCATTGCCCGCGCGGTCATAGCCCAGCTCAGCGAACAGGCGCATGGCGGTTTCGAGGATCTGGACCCGTGTACGGCGCGACTTCGGCGTGTCCTTTGAAGGACTGTTATCACGCACTTGCGCAGGCTTTTGTCGATCACTCATTACAGGTTTTCCTTCGGCCAGCCCGTCCCCGTGGCGTGAAGATGTGGCCCTTCCCTTTAAATTAAAGGCATTCGGAAGCTAAGGCAAGCATAACAGCGTCGATAATCGCATAATTTCGACGCAACCGTCATTTTGTGCGGTGCGGAAAATATGACATGAAGGCGCCCCCTCCCCGCAGATGTGCTGCCTTTTGTCGCGGTGCCGGCAAGCGCCACATCGGCCGGTCGACGGTCGTACTTGCCAAGCCCGAATGAAATAGGGCATTTAGGCCGGCGAAACCAAAATTCAATTCAAGGCACGAACCCTTTGCGAATCTTGCTGGCCACCGATGCGTGGGAACCTCAGGTCAACGGCGTGGTCACGACGCTCAAGCGCACGCTCGAAGAGTGCGAAAAACTGGGACACGAGTTCAAGATCGTCGAATACAACCAGTTCAAGACGATTTCCTGGCCCGACTATCCGGAGGTCAAGCTGGCGCTCGGCTGTTACGAAGAGGTCCGTGAGATCATCCAGGACTATGAGCCGGACGCCATTCACATCGCCACCGAAGGCCCGGTGGGCTTTGCCGCCCGTCGTGTCTGCCAGGAATGGAAGCTGCCGTTTACGACCAGCTACCACACCAAGTTTCCGGAATATGTTTCGGCCCGGTTGCCGATACCGTTGAGCGTCGGTTATTCGATCATGCGCTGGTTCCACCGCCCATCGGGCCGGGTGATGGTGGCGACGCCGACGCTTCAGCACGATCTGGAGTCCCGCGGATTCCGCAACATTTCGCCGTGGACGCGTGGCGTCGACACCGTCATGTTCCGGCCGGGGCTCGAGCCGATCAACGATGGCCTGGCCCGGCCCATCATGACCTATGTCGGCCGTGTCGCGGTCGAAAAGAATATCGAGGCCTTTCTGTCGCTCGACGTCCCGGGCACGAAGGTCATCGTCGGCGGCGGTCCGCAGCTTGAAGAGTTGAGGATCAAGTATCCGGACGTCGTATTCGCCGGTCCGCGCTTCGGCGACGAACTGGCGCGCTACTACTGTGATTCCGACGTGTTCGTTTTCCCGTCCCTGACCGATACGTTCGGTCTGGTGATCATCGAGGCGATGGCGGCAGGCACGCCGGTCGCGGCCTTCCCGGCGCATGGGCCGATCGACCTGATCCCGGGCTCGGGCGCAGGCGCCATAAACGACGATCTCAAGGTCGCGATCGAGGAAGCGTTGAAACTGGACCGCGCGGCTGTGCGGGCCTATGCCGAAAAGTTTTCATGGCGGGCCTGCGCGGAGGAGTTCATCCGCAACCTTCAGCCCTATCCGGAACCCGCCAAGACCAAGCTGTGGAACCGGCTGAGGCAGTTGACCCGACGCAAGCCAAAGAAGGCGTAACACCCGGAACCGGGTGCTTTTTGGCATATCGCCCTACACCAACCGCTTGCGGATCTGTTGCGACAGGATATCGATCAGCGTCACGGCCACGACGATGATCAGCGCGATCGCGGATACCTGGCTGTAGGCAAAACCGTTCAGGTTATCGAACAAAAGCTGGCCGATGCCGCCCGCGCCGATCAGGCCCAGGACCGTCGCCGAGCGCGCGTTCGACTCGAAACGGTACAGCGCAAACGAAGTCCAGAGCGCGGCCACCTGAGGCACCACGCCCCAGATGATCTCATGCAGCTTTGAACCGCCCGTCGCCCGCACGCCTTCGACAGGCGCCGTCTCGATATTTTCAACCGCTTCGGAAAACAGCTTGGCAAGGGTTCCCGAATTGCTCACCGTCAGCGCCAGGACACCCGCCAGCGGTCCCAGACCGACCGCCACGATAAATGCCGTGCCCAGTACGATGTCCGGAAATGCCCGCATAAGCGCCGTCAGGCTGCGCATCGGCTGCACGATCCATCCCGGTGCGATATTCCGTGACGACAGAAAGCTGAGCGGTATAGCCAGCAGGATCGACAGGCCCGTCGCCCAGATCGCGATCTCGATCGTCTGCCACATCTTCTGGATATATAGCTTCCAGTCGCCAAAGTCAGGCTGCAGGAAGTCCTTGAGATAGGTTCCGGTATTTGCCGCCTTCGTAACCAGCAGGTGCACGCCCGGAATGCCGGCGCCGCGAAAGCTGACCACGAACAAGCCCACAACGACCAGCAGAATAAGCAGATTTGCCAGACGCGTCATCAGCGGCGCCGTCGGCGGCGCAAGAAGTTCGCGGGAGTCGGAAACCGAAGCCATGACTGTCCTTTACTGTGCCGCCGGTGCGTCGGCCGGCGCCGTCGGCGCCGCCAGGGCTGCCTGCTGCTTTTCGATGGACGTGATCTCTGCCTGGGCCGCCGCCGCCGCCGCCGTGTCATTGGCGATCTGCGCTTCCTGAAGCGCAACCCGTGCCTCCATCAACCGCGCCGGCAGCAGATAGTTCGCGTCGCTGGGCCGCATCGGGCCCCACTGGAAGGCGCGCAGGTTGGCGCGCTGGCGCTCCGCCTCGGGCCCGGTCCCGGTGCCATAGGACAGGAAGAACGAGCGGATCTTTTCCTTGGCGGCCGGGTCAAGATCCGAACGATAGACGATCACGCCTTTCGGAATCATCGGCGACCGCCAGATGATCTTGATCTTTTCCAGCTTGCTGCGGCCTTCGGGCGTGTCGCTCAGTTCGTTGAGCGCATCGGAGTTGGCCGTGGCCGCATCCAGCACGCCCGCCGCGACGCTCTCGATATTGACGCCGTGCGAACCGGACTTCACCGTCTTGAAACAGTTGTTCGGGTCGACCTTGGCGGGCAGGAACAGGAAGGCCTTCGGCACGATCGTGCCGGAGGCCGACTTGACGTCGCCCATGCCGAAATTGAGCTTGTGGTCGCACTTCAGGAGGTCGGCGGTCGTTATCTTCGAATCCTTGGACACGATGACGACACTTGTATAGCCATCGGTGCCATCCGGGTTGGTATTGTGCGCGAAGACCTCGGCCTGGGCGCGCTTGACCGCCTCAAGGCCCGACGAACTGGAGAAGAACCCGGCCTGGACCTGGTCGAAACGCATGGCTTCGATCAGTGCCGTGTAGGACGACGAATAGAAGGGTTTCACCTTCAGGCCCGTCTGCTTTTCCATGTCGGCCAGGATAGGCTGCCACAGCTTGTCCAGCTTCTGCGACTTTTCGACCGACAGGATGGAGAAGGTGATCTCGCTGCGTGCGGACGACTTGGCTTCCTGCTTTTCACACCCGGCAAGCATCAGGGCGCTGGCACCCAGCGCTACGGTGGCCGCAACCTTCACGAACTTAAGCATGTGGCTCTCCCCAATAGGCGTCCTCGATCTCCGCCCCGTAAATGTCCCTAAGGATATCATCGCTCAGGCCGTCGGCAGGACCGTCGTAGACGATCTTGCCGTCCTTGAGCGCCAGAATCCGGTTGCAATAGGTCTTGGCATAGTCGACCTGGTGCAGCGTCACGATGACACCGACCTTATCGCGTTCGTTGAGGTCGACAAGAAGCTTCATGACCTTGCGCGCCGTCACCGGGTCGAGCGAGGCGACCGGCTCATCGGCCAGCACGATCTCAGCCCCCTGTACGATCGCACGGGCAATGGCGCCGCGTTGCTGCTGTCCGCCGGACAGGGTGTTGGCGCGCTGGCCCGCCATGGCGGCGACACCGACATGATCCAGCGCGCGCATGACGGTTTGTCTTTCGTCCCTGCTCCACAGGCCAAGCAGCCCGCGCGGGCCGGAGATTTTCCCGAGGAAACCCAGGGCGACATTGCTGAACAGGGTCAGGCGGCCGACCAGGTTGAACTGCTGCGCGATCATGCCCATGCGCGCGCGGATGGCGCGTACATCGGACGAAAGACGGCCGTTCGATTGTACGGGACGTCCCAGAACACTGACCATGCCCTCACCGGGGTCGATGGTATGCAGGCCGGAAATCGAGCGCAGAAGCGTGGACTTGCCCGAACCCGATGGTCCGATCAGCGCGATACGTTCAGGCTTCGTCATCGAAAAGGAAACCGTGTCCAGCGCCTTATGAGTCGTCGATCCGCCTGCGGCCTTCGCCTTGCGGGTAAAGGTCTTGCTGATCGATTTGACCTCAACGAGCGGCGCCGTCATGCAGGACCTCTGACAAACTTGGGGCATTGTACGAACTGTGTGCGGCGAATTCTTGCCCCACCCTGCGGTAAAATAGAAACGCTGAAAGCGTCAATATCCATACCGGACGCACAAAAACGTCCGCAAAAGCGCGGACGTAACTAAAAACAGATAGAAAGTCTTATTAACATTTTCATGACAGTTGCAACCGGATTTGACGGAGCCGCGAGCTTTTGTCGCGCAGTCCGTCAAATTGGCTTCACACTTTTGCGCGGCGTTGCAACCACATCACGTCAGGACGACCGCGTTCTCACATGGCGGGCACGGCCGGCGCGCACCGGCACACCGGCTTCCACCGGGCGCGGCATATCCGAACGGCGGCGCATGCGCGTCTGCTCCCGGGGGTCCCCGCGCAACGACCTGCGCGCGGCCTCGAACATCATTGGAACGACCGCCAGGAACACACCCGTGACGTCCGCCAGCCAGTCCATAACGCTGCCGCTGCGTCCTATGAAGGGCTGGATCACTTCGATAAGTCCGCCGATCGCAAGGCAGATCAGAACCACATCCCACTTACGCATACGGGGCATCGCCAGAAGGCCGAACGACGCCAGGCCATAAAAGGCCAGGATATGACTTTCCTTGTCGGTCAGGCCGAACCATTCCTCCGCGCCGCTGAACGGGCCAAAGACGAGAATGGCCACCGTGACGGTCAGCAGGATCAGGC
>CAMLLA010000282.1 GCA_946480525.1 uncultured Asticcacaulis sp.
AAGACATGGAAGCCGTCACGCGCGGCGGCCACAAGGCGGGTCCGAAGGATCTCTATGTCTATGTGATCAGTGGCGACAAGGTGAAGAACCCGGCTGCTGCGATGGCGCTCATCGAGCGGCTGAAATAACCCAAGCGCTTTTGAACAACTTCCGAAAATCCCCCTTCCGTCATCCTCGGCCTAACGGCCTTGATGCCACCTTCCCAGTAAACAGGGAAGGAATTAAGGAGTACGTACGTAGGGGTATCTTAGGACCTTAGGCCTTTACCTTCAGCGCCTCGACATCCTTCCGAATCTTGCCGAGCGTTTCCTGCAGCAGTTCCAGATAGACCGGCTTGACCAGATGATGGTCGAAACCCGCTTCCCTGGCGCGCTGACGGTGCTCGTCCTGGCCCCATCCGGTTTGCGCGATGAAAACCGTGTCCTTGAGATGCGGCTCCTGCTTCATCAGGGCGCACAGGTCGTAGCCGTTCATGCCGGGCAAGCCGATATCCATCATGACCACATTCGGCCGGTAGGTCTGCGACAATGCGATGGCGTCGGGTCCGTTGTGGGCCAGCTTGTAGTCGTGACCGATCATCTCGATCATCCATCCGGTCGTCTGGGCCAGGGCCTCGTTGTCCTCGATGATTAGGATGCGCAAGCCGCCCTTGGACGGTGCTTCGACGGTCTGAGTGGGCGCGTCTGCGGTAGACATGGTGTCGTTCCCTTCCGCCAGAGGCAGCCGGACGGCGAACTCGCTGCCCGCGTTCAGGCCGGGGCTCGACGCCGATATGGTGCCGCCGTGCATTTCCACCAAAGCCTTGACCAGGGTCAAACCAACTCCGAGCCCTCCGTGCGCACGTTCGAGTGATCCATCGGCCTGGGCGAACATGTCGAAGATGCGCGTGAGCGTCTCATGCGTCATCCCCAGCCCCTGATCCTTGACGCGCACTGTAACGAACCCGTCCGCCGCTTCGGCGCTCAACCGAATCTCGCGACCGGACTCGCTGTACTTGGCGGCGTTGTTGAGCAGGTTTGAAAACACCTGTGCCAGACGCGTCATGTCCGCCTCCAGCCAAACCGGTTTATCGGGCAGGTCGAGTTTCAGGGTGTGCTCGAACTGGTCTATCAGCGGCTGCGAGATTTCCACCGCGGCATTCAGGATATCGCGTACATCCAGCCGTTCGGGCTTCAGCACAATCTTGCCACGCGTGATGCGCGCCACGTCCATCAGGTCGTCGACCAGCCGGACCATCTGCTTGACCTGGCGTTCCATCATGCCCAGCGCCTGGTCGCGGACATGTTTGGGCGAACGGCCGGACGCCAATATGGTCACCGAGTTGCTGATCGGCGCCAGCGGGTTGCGCAGTTCATGCGCCAGGGTCGCCAGGAACTCGTCCTTGCGCTGATCGGCCTCCTGCAACGCCTTGGCATATGTCTGGCTCTCCTTCAGCAGGCGGCGATTCTCCTCGGCCGATGCCGCCAGGGTATCGCGTTGACGGGCGATTTGCTGACGTTGGCGATGAAGTTCGAAGAAAACGTCGCACTTGGAGCGCAGAATGTCAGGCTCGAGCGGCTTTTCCAGATAGTCGACGGCGCCGGCTTCATAGCCGCGGAAACGCCGGATGCGGTCGGCCGAGCCGGCCGTCAGGAAGATGATGGGAATACGGCGGGTGCGTTCATTGCCGCGCATGGTTTCGGCCAGTTCAAACCCGTCCATCTCAGGCATCATGACGTCCAGCAGCGCCAGGGCGACATCGTGCCGGAGCAGCAGTTCCAGAGCCTCGACGCCCGAACGCGCCTTCAGCATCTCAAGGCCTTCGCGGCGCAGGACCGCCTCAAGCGACAGAAGGTTTTCTGGCAGGTCGTCGACCAGCAAAAATTTGACTGTTTCGTCGGCCGTCACGTACTGGCCTCCGCCGCCTGGCCGATCGTGCGCAGATAGATGGCCATCTCGTCCAGGCCCATGACCCGGGCGCCCGGACAGGCGTCAATCGCCGCCTGCGGCATGGCGGCGGCATAGGCGTCGGCCGGATCCTCGATAATGGCTGTGCCGCCGGCGATCATGATTGTGCTTAGGCCTTGCGCACCGTCATTATTGGCGCCGGTCAGTACGATGCCGAGCAGGCCCGGTCCATAGGCGTCGGCCGCCGTTTCGAAAAGAACATTGATACTAGGGCGTGAAAACAGAACAGGCTCCTCACTGGATAACGACAGGCGGCGGTCCGGCTCGACCATCAGATGGTAATCGGGAGGCGCGAAATAGACCGTGCCCGGCTGGATCGGCTCCTTGTCCTCGGCCTCGCGGACGTCGAGCGCGCATTTCTCATCGAACAGCTCAGCGACGATGCTCTTCTTGCCCGGCGGCAGGTGGATACAGATCATGATTGGCGGGGGATAGTCGCGCGGCAGACCAGGCAGGATCGCCGACAGTGCCTTGAGCCCTCCCGCCGACACGCCGATGACCACCGCCTCGACCGGCGCGGCCGGCGCGACCCGCGTCTGACTTTTCGTCCTGGGGGGCACGGACGCCTTCATGACCGGTCCCGCTTCTGATAGATGCGTTCGTCGCGGGCGAATTCGGTAAAGCTGTCGGCGTGGGCGGAAAAGCGCAGAGTTTCCTTGGCGCCCAGTCCCAGGAAGGCCTTACGCGCCAGGGACTGTGAGAACAGGCCGATCGCCCGGTCCTGAAGGTCCTTGTTGAAATAGATCAGCACGTTGCGGCACGACACCAGTTGTGTTTCGGCGAATACCGCGTCGGTCGCCAGACTGTGGTCCGAAAAGACGGCGTTCTTGCGCAGGGACTTGTCGAAGGAGGCCGCGCCATAGGCGGCGGTATAATAATCCGAAAGCGACGACTTTCCCCCCGACAGGCGATGGTTTTCCGTGAACAGCTTGACGCGGTCGAGGTCGTAAACGCCCAGCTCGGCGCGCTTGAGTGCGTCCGGATTTATGTCGGTGGCGTAGAACATCGTCCGCTCCAGCAGACCCTCCTCGCGGAACAGGATGGCGAAGGAATAAAGCTCCTCCCCAGTCGAGCAGCCGGCGATCCACACCTTCAGCGACGGGTAGGTGCGCAGGTGCGGCACGACCTTTTCCCGGATAGCCCGGAAATAGAGCGGATCGCGGAACATCTCCGACACCTGCACCGTCAGGTAGCCGAGCAGGGACGGCAGCATGGAGGCGTCGTGCAGCACCTGGTCCTGCAGGACGGAAAACGAACGGCAATTGAAATGCTCGCGCGCCTGGCTCAGGCGCCGTTTGACCGATGCCATGGCGTATCCCCGGAAGTCATAATGGTACTTCTGGTATATGGCCTCGAGCAGAAGACGGATCTCGATGTCCTCCGTCTTGGCGGCCGATACATGGGCGGGAGCATTCATGTCATCACCTTGGACATCACCGGGGCATCCATACCCGCACCAGCGATACCAGCTTTTCGACGTCCAGTGGCTTTGCCATGTAGTCGTTGGCTCCGGCGTCCAGGCACTTCTCCTGGTCGTCCTTCATCGCCTTGGCCGTCAGCATAATGACGGGCAGCTTCTTCCATTCCGCGCGCTTGCGGATTTCGCGCGTGGCGGTCAGGCCGTCCATTTCAGGCATCATGACGTCCATGAGGACGAGGTCGACTCCGTTGGGGCCTTCATTGCCGGCGGCCAGTGCAACGTCCAGCGCCTTCAAGGCCTCCTTGCCGTTGCGGGCGATCTGGATCTGCGCCCCCAGGGGCTCGAAGATATTGGTGACGGCATAGACGTTCCGCACATCGTCCTCGACCACCAGGATACGACGGCCCTCCAGGATGCTGTCGCGGTTGCGCGCCTTGCGCAGCAGGGTCTGCTGTTCCGGCGACAGTTCGGACACGACCTGGTGCAGGAACAGGCTGACCTCATCGAGCAGCCGCTCCGGCGACTTGGCGCCCTTGATGATGATCGAGCGTGAATAGCGGCGCAGGCGCTCTTCCTCGTCCGTCGACAGATCGTGCCCCGTGTAGACGATGACCGGCGGAAAGGAATAGGCCTCTTCCTGGCTGAGCGTCTCAAGCAGCGAGTAACCGGACGCGTCCGGCAGCGACAGGTCGAGCACCATGCAGTCATAGGTCTGCGATTTCAGCTCTTCCAGGCATTCGGCCGCCGTGCCGACGGCGTGGCATTCGACATCCTGCGACCCCAGAAGGCGACAGACAGCGTCGCGCTGGGTATCGTCGTCCTCGACGATCAGCACCCGGCGCATCTTGGCTTCCAGGCGTGTTTCGAAGTTCTTGAACGCCTCGATCAGGTCCGCGCGCTTGACCGGTTTCAGCATGTATCCGACGGCGCCGAGCGACAGGGCCGCATGCATGTAATCGCTGGCGGAGACAACATGGACCGGGATATGGCGCGTGCGCGCGTCGTGCTTCAGGCGGTCCAGCACCGACAGGCCGGAATGGTCCGGCAGCCCGACGTCGAGCACGATGGCGGACGGCGTATACTGGCGCGCGGTGACCAGGGCGTCTTCTGCCGTCGATGACAACAGGCACTTGAAGTCGAGTTCGTGAGCCAGATCATAAAGGATGTGCGCGAAGGCTTCGTCATCCTCGACCACCAGAATGGTGCGGGAGGTGTCGTCCAGCTTGTCGCGGTCATCGGGCAGTCGCCGCAACGGCATGGCGGGCGCCTCGGCCTCGGGCTTCCTGGCCGGGGCCTTGCGCGCTGGGCGGGGCTCCGTATCCTGGACGACCGGCGCGGGCTGTCCGCGCAATGAAGGGGGCACACTGGCGGGATTATAGACGAACGGCAGGGTAATGGCGAACGTCGACCCCTCGCCCGGTACGCTTTCAAGCGACAGGACGCCACCCAGCAGGCGCGACAGTTCGCGCGAGATCGACAGGCCGAGGCCCGTGCCGCCGTACTTGCGGCTGATGGTCGAGTCGGCCTGGCGGAACGCGTCAAAGACAGCCTGCTGCTGCTCCGGGGAAATGCCGATGCCGGTATCGACGACCGCGAACCGAACGCGGCCGTCCGACGTCTGGCTGATATTAAGCTCGACGGAGCCGTCTTCGGTAAACTTGAAGGCATTGGAGAGCAGATTCTTCAGCACCTGTTCAAGACGCTGCCGGTCCGTATCGATGACTTCCGGCAAGCCATCGGCGATAACCGTGCGGAACTCCAGCCCCTTCTGCCCCGCGACGGGCTCGAAGGTCCTGCGAAGGTCGCTGGCCAGGCGCTGGAGCGACATCGGCTCCGGCCGGATGTCCATCTGTCCGGCTTCGATCTTGGACAGGTCCAGGATATCGTTGATCAGTGCCAGGAGGTCATTGCCTGACGACTGGATGGTCCTGGCGAACTTGACCTGCTCTTCCGTCAGGTTGCCGTCGACATTGTCCGACAACAGCTTGGCCAGGATCAGGGACGAATTGAGCGGTGTCCTGAGTTCGTGCGACATGTTGGCCAGGAAGTCGGACTTGTACCGGCTGGCTTGCTCCAGTTCACGCGCCTTGGCTTCGACCGTGTCGCGGGCGCGGCTGATCTCGTCCTTCTGGACTTCCAGGGCCTGCGCTTGTTCCTCAAGCTGGTTGTTGGTCTGCTCAAGCTCGGCCTGCTGCTGTTCCAGGCGGATAT
>CAMLLA010000283.1 GCA_946480525.1 uncultured Asticcacaulis sp.
TGGCCTCCATGGAAAGCGCCTGCACCTTGGCTTCGGGCGCGTTGGCGGCAACAGCACCGGCCTGTGACGCGGCGGAGAACAGAGCGGCGGTCTTGGCCGAAATGATCTCGATATAGTCGTCCTGCGACAGGTTGAGATCGAAGGCCTTCATCAGTTGCATCACCTCGCCCTGGGTGATGACCGCCGACGCCTTGGACAGGATGTCGAGCGCACGCAGGGAACCGGTTTCGACCATCAGCTCGAAGGCGCGGGCAAACAGGAAGTCGCCGACCAGGACGGAAGACGGCGCGCCCCAGATCAGGTGGGCGGCGACCTTGCCACGGCGCAGCGACGATGAGTCGACGACGTCGTCGTGCAGCAGGGTGGCGGTATGGATGAATTCGACGGCCGCGGACAGTTTGAAATGATTGGTATTGTCGGTATCGCACAGGCGTGCGGCAGCCACGCACAACAGTGGGCGCAGGCGCTTGCCGCCGGCGGCGATCAGGTGGTCGGCCAGGGCCGGAATGGTCGGCACGTCGGACTGCATGCGTTCGGTGATCAGGGCATTGACGCCGGCCATGTCCGGATCGGTCAGGCTGACCAGGGCACGCACGTCGGCCTTGGGCGTCGTCACCTCCCGCGTCGTGCTGCGTACCGTGTCGATATTGGCCGAATCCAAAGCGTTTACTCCTGACATATGGCAAGGCCATAAACCGCCCGAGCGGTATAGTCCATGCCCCGTGGCTTTTATTCGTCACCGTGGTACAGGTGCGCGCTTGAGCCTTAGGGCAAACATTTAGTCATCGAAGAGCGTATGACAACCGAAAGCCGCGACGACACCGTACAGTCTGACACATCTGAGGCTTTTACGCATCTCCTGGGGCAGCGCGTCAAAGTGATGCAGCCGGCAAAAGGCTATCGCATCGGCATGGATGGCGCGCTTCTGGCGGCGGCCTGCGCCGGCATAGTCAGTGAACGGCGCAAACCCTTGCGCGCTTTGGAATTGGGCTGTGGGGCAGGCGGTGCTTTTCTGTCGCTGAAAGCCCGGTGTCCGGAACTGGATCTCACCGGTATCGAGCGCGAACCGCACTATGCCGACCTGGCCCGCCGTAACGTGGTTTTGAATGCGATGCACGATGTCGCGATCATCGAGGGCGATATTGGTGCTGGGTTCAAGGCTCTGGAGCTTCCCCGCTTCGACCTCGTCTTTTCCAACCCGCCCTATTTCGACGATCCCGACACCCTGCGCGCGCCGCACGAAGCCAAACGCCCGGCATGGATCGCCGACGATGGCCTGGGCGCCTGGCTCGATTTTGCCCTGGCAGCCGTGAAAGATGGCGGCGATATTGTCTTTATCCACCGCGCCGATCGGCTGGGCGACATATTGAGTGGCCTGTCGGGAAAGGCTGGCTCTTTCATCATCCGCCCGATCCAGCCCTTTGCCGATAAAGAGGCCAAGCGCGTCGTCGTCCGCGCCAAACGGCTGGGCCGCGCACCGCTGCGTCTGCTGCCCCCGCTGATCCTGCACGACAGCGGCGTGCGCAAGCATACGGATGAGGTTGAAGCGATGCTGCGGGGGGAGACTTTGCTCAGCTGGTCTTAGCGACGTCGTCCAAGTAGCCCTTGGTCTGGTCAAGCAGGTTGCCTTTCAAAGCCTCACGCCGAGACAGCAGATCGGGACTGCCGGCGTCGTAGTCGGCCATCAGGCGGCGGACGAAGTCGCCTGACTGGACGTCCTTCAATACATCCTGCATGGCGGCTTTCGTCGTGTCATTGATGATCCGTGGCCCAGTCAGATAGGCGCCGTATTCCGCCGTATTGGAAATCTTGGCAAAACCGCCCGACATGCCCAGTTCCCACAACAGATCCACGACCAGCTTCAGTTCATAACAGGTTTCGAACCACGCCACTTCGGGCGGATAGCCGGCGTCGACCAGGGTCTGGAAGCCGTTCGTCACCAGGTCGCGTGTGCCGCCGCACAAGACCACCTGCTCACCGAACAGATCGCTCTCGCATTCGGCCTTCATAGTCGTTTCGAGAATCCCTTTGCGACCGCAGCCTAGCGCCGCCGCGAATGACAGGCCAAGCGCCTTGGCATGACCGGTCGCATCCTGCTGAACGGCGAACAGGCAGAAGACGCCCTCGCCTGCCACATAGATGTCGCGGATGCGCGGGCCGATGCCCTTGGGCGAGACCAGCAACACATCGACGTCGGCGGGCGGCGCGACCAGACCGAAATTGACGGACAGGCCGTGGGCGAAGACCAGCGCCTGCCCGGCGCGCATGTTTGGTGCGATCTCGTCGCGGAACAAAGACTGGTGCACTTCGTCCGATGTCAGGACGACCAGCACATCGGCCCATCTTGTGCCATCGGGGACGGTCACCACCTCAAAGCCATCGGCCTCGGCTTTCGCACGTGTGGCCGAGCCCGGCTTCAGCGCCACCTTGATCTGCGTCACGCCGGAATCGCGCGCATTCAACGCCTGGGTCCGGCCCTGGCTGCCGTAGCCGATGACCAGCACCTTCCGATCACGGATGATCGACAGGTCGCAGTCGCGGTCGTGATAGACGGGCAGGGTCATGACGGGTAAACTCCCTTTCCAAGAATCGGTCCCTCTATAAAGTGCGCGGCATGTTTGATCACCCCGAATATCAGTACCTCAACCTGTTGCGCGCCATCATGGACAACGGCGTCCGCCGTGAAGACCGTACGGGCACGGGGACGATGGGGCTGTTCGGACGGCAGATCCGCTTCGATCTTAGCCAGGGCTTTCCGCTGCTGACGACCAAGAAGGTCCATTTCAAGTCGATCGCGGTCGAGCTTCTGTGGTTCCTGCGCGGCGACACCAACGTCAAATACCTGCACGACCACGGTGTGACCATCTGGGACGAATGGGCCGACGACAACGGCGACCTGGGTCCTGTCTATGGCAAGCAGTGGCGGTCTTGGGCTGCGCCTGACGGCCGTGTCATCGACCAGATGAGCAATCTGGTGCGCAACCTCAAGGCCAATCCCTATTCGCGCCGCCACGTCATTTCCGCCTGGAACCCGGCGGAGGTCGACGACATGGCTCTGCCGCCGTGCCATTGCCTGTTCCAGTTCTTTGTCGCGGACGGCAAGCTGTCGTGCCAGCTTTATCAGCGCTCGGCGGATATCTTCCTGGGCGTTCCGTTCAACATCGCCTCTTATGCCCTGCTGACCCACATGGTGGCACAGGCCGCAGGCCTTGAAGTCGGCGACTTCGTGCACAGCTTTGGCGACGTCCACCTCTACCTGAACCATGTCGAACAGGCGACGACGCAGCTGACACGCACGCCGATGGCCTTCCCGACACTGAAACTGGCGCCGAAGACCGATCTGTTCGGCTTCGACTATGCCGACCTGAGCGTCGAAAACTATCAGTCGCATGGCGCGCTCAAGGCGCCGGTGGCCGTATGATTACCAAAGTTCGCCTCGCCCTGGTTGTCGCCATGAGCGAAAACCGCGTCATCGGCAAGGATGGCAGGCTGCCGTGGCACATCCGCTCGGATCTGAAGAAGTTCAAGGAAATCACCCAGTTCAAACCCGTCATCATGGGATCGAACACCTGGGATTCCTTGCCGCGCAAGCCGCTGCCCGGCCGTCTGAACCTTGTGCTCAGCCGCGACCTCAAGTTCGAGGCCGAAGGCGGCATCGTCTGCAATACCCTGTTCGAAGCGCTGGATATCGCGCGCGAACACGCTGTCGATGACGGCGCAGACGAGATCTGCATCATCGGCGGCGCCAATGTCTTCGAACAACTGCTGCCCAAGGCCGGGCGCATCTACCTGACCCAGGTCCATGCGACGGTCGAGGGCGACACCTTCTTCCCGGCAATCGACGACAGCCAGTGGACGCTGTCGTCTGAAGAGTCATTCGAAAAGGCCGAGGGCGACGACTATGCCTGGACGCTAAAGGTCTACGACCGCAAGGGGTAAGCCCATCTCTTTCATCCAGGACCGGAGACGGGCCTAGTCGGCGCGGAACATGTTCTGGACTGTTTCGGCCATGGCGCGGAAACGGGCCGCCATATCGCTGTCCGGCTGCATGGCGACCAAAGGGTTACCGTCATCGCAGCCGCGGCGCAGCGCCGGATCGAGCGGCACTTCGCCGAGGAAGGCGACGCCGGCCTGTTCCGCCATGGCCTTGGCGCCACCACGGCCGAAGATTTCCATCTCAGAACCGTCCGGGCCTTTTAGATAGGCCATGTTCTCGACGACGCCGAGGACCCTTATTCCCGTTTTCTCAAACAGGGTGATGGCGCGGCGCGCATCCGACAGCGCCATTTCCTGCGGGGTCGAGACCACCACCGCCCCGTCAATCACCGTCTTTTGCGTCAGGGTCAGCTGCACATCGCCCGTCCCGGGCGGCAGGTCGACGATCAGCACATCCAATGGCGACTCTTCCGTGCCCCAGCGCGTCTGCGTCAGGAGCTGCGTCAGCGCCTGGGACGCCATTGGCCCGCGCCAGATCATGGCCTGGTCGGCATCGACCAGGAAGCCGACCGAATTCGCCTTGATGCCGAAGACTTCGAACGGCACCATCTTCTTGTCGTCACCGAATTCCGGCGGCCGGCGCAAGCCCAGCAAGGTCGGAGCCGACGGACCGTAGATATCGGCGTCGAGGAAGCCGACGCTCAGGCCATTGGCGGCCAGGCCGAGGGCGAGGCTTAAAGAGACGGTCGACTTGCCGACGCCGCCCTTGCCGGACCCGACGACGATGACCTGACGCACATGATCCGGCCGCGAAGACGCCACCGGCGCCTTGGGCTTGCCGTCATTGACCGCGCGGTCCGACAGCTTGGCGCGCGGCGGCGTACCGGGGGCTTCGGCGGTCAGGGCAACCTGGGCCTTGGTAACGCCGGGCAGGCCTGCAAGGATAGTTTCGGCGGCCTTCTGGACCGCTTGGTAACGTGTCACTAGCTCCTGCGGCACCTCCAGCATAAAGCCAGCGCGATCTTCACTAACGACCAGCCCGCGCACCATTCCCGCATCGCTTAGCCCCAGGCCCGTGGCCGGGTCGGTGATGCGGTTCAACGCTTTAAGCACGGTATCGCGGTCGAGCATATCCAGTCTTTCTTGACGCCAAACGGGCGGCGCTTCACATAGGCCATAAGATGCAAGTTTGAAAGGGTTCATCCGCCGTGTCCGCACCGATCTATCTGCTGGCCGGACCGACGGCGTCGGGCAAGTCAGCCAAGGCGCTGGACTGGGCTGAAAAGACTGGCGGCCTGATCCTCAATGCCGACTCTATGCAGCTGTATGCCGATGTGCCCATCCTGACAGCACGACCGGACGTCGCCGACATGGCGAAGGCCGAGCACGTCCTCTATGGCCACCTGCCGCCGGATGCCCTGTGGTCGGCCGGCGAGTGGCTACGCGCAGCCCTGCCGTTTCTCGACGCGGCGCGCAATGGCGGCCGCCCGGTCTGCGTCACCGGTGGCACCGGGCTCTACTTCAACAGCCTGGTCCACGGCCTGGCCGAAATCCCCGAGATCGATGACCCCATCCGTGAACGGGCGCGCGGCGAT
>CAMLLA010000284.1 GCA_946480525.1 uncultured Asticcacaulis sp.
GGCATTGTGCTTGGGCATGTCCAGCGGCTGGGTTTTGCGCCAGGCGCCGTATTCGCCGATGATGACCGGGATGCCCTTGTCGACGAAGTTCGTCTTCATCGCCAGCATCTGCTGGTCAACGTAAGGTTCTTCGCTATGTGTCGCGTTGCGGTCTGGTTCGATGGTGGAATGATTGCCGCTGCCCCAGTAGTAGAACATCTTGCCCCAGGACTCGTCCTTGGTGATGATCATGAACTGCGACGGGGCATAGTAGTGGACTTCGAACATCAGGCGGTTTGCCGCTGTGTCGGTGGGCATACCCGGCCACACCGATACAGCCAGTTCGGTGTTGGTTTGCGGCGACTGAACGATGAGGGTGCGGTAGGCATTTCTGCCGCCGGTCGACCGTACGGCGTCGATAAACGTCTGATGATAATTGACCAGGATGTTCGTGTTCGCCGCCGTACTGGCGTCAGGCTCGTTCGCGCTGGCGAAGATCAGGCGCTCGTCGAAGTCGCGCAGGTGGGTGGCGATCTGTTCCCAAAACGCTTTTTGCTTTGCGTTGACGGCGTCCTTGCTGGCAGCATCGACATGCTTTTCCAGCCATCCGCCGTCCCAATGGATGTTCAGCACGACGTACAGGTTGGCGTTGATGCAATACTGCACGACGGTTTTCACGCGGTCCAGCCAGGTGGCCGAAATCTTCGCCGTGGACTGGTCCGCGTACTGATCCCATGAGCACGGCAGGCGGACGGCGTCGAAGCCCAACGCCTTGTACCTGTCCACCAGCGCCTGGGTGATGAGCGGATTGCCCCAGGCGGTTTCGCCGCCGATGGCCTCCATCGTATTGCCTATGTTGATCGCCAGCTTGATCTTGGCGTTGATAGCAGCCGCCGTGCTGGTCATGCCGGTCGCGTCGGCGGCGATCGCGCTGGTGTTGTAGCTGGGATAAACAGTGCTTGAAGAGGACGACGAGGAGGAGGAAGAAGACGAAGATGAGGACGAAGACGACGAGGACGACGAACTCGAGCCGCCTCCCCCGCCGCCGCCAGACCCGCCGCCTGAGCCGCCACCGCCACAGGCGATGAGCGCGATGGGCAGAAGGCTGCTGCCGGCCGCGGCCAAAAGCTTGCGGCGGCTGTACTCGATCGATGACTTGGTCATTGTTACTCCCTGAAAATTATATTTTTTGCCTTCGCCGCCTTGATGGCCAAGATGTCCCATGGCGCGGCTTTCCAAACAACGGTCAGGCGTGGTATGACTATTAGGCGGCCATTGCCCGATTTTTCAAATGTAAAATTAAATTTTAGCTATAAATTGTTCGACGGTGTTGTGTCGGTGTCACAAATGTTTTTGAGAAAGGGGCTTTGCGATGAGCATCACAAAGCCCCAGGAAGCTGGCTCTCCAGGTATTTAATCTCTGAATAAGGCAGCGTTGCCCCACGTTACGACCGTCGGCACCTTGTTCTTTGCCGCCGTGCCGCGCGCTACCAGCTCGACAATCTTTACGCCGGCAATATTGGCCTGCAAGGTCTGCACGGGCTGACCGAAGCGCGCCGGCCGGGACGTGGCGAGAAGTTTCCCGTCGCCGTAAACGGAAAAAGTTACGACGTCGTCGGTGTCGAAGGTCGAGTCATCGATCCCGACTTCGGCAACGAAGCGGCGGAAGCCACCATCGGCCCGAACTTCGAACCGTGAGTTAGCCAGAACGCCTATACCCGTTTCATACATCTTGCCGTGGACCCGCAATGCCTGCCGGTAGGGTGTGGCATCCGCTTGGGCGCCGCCCCATCCGGTATAGGCCGGAGGTTCGCCTGTGTCGGTCGTGCCCGCCCAGGGATTTTTCATGCGGTGAATGGTGGGGTCCGGTTGCGGGAGCACCACACCATCGACAGCCGGATTCACGCGGCCAGGCATTTCCGACAGGTAAAGGCCGTCAGTCAGGGCCCGCGCGCCGACGGCGTCGAAGATAAGGGTCTGGCGTGGGGCAAGCTGCAGCTTCGTCTCGCCGGTAAAGGCAGGCAGTGCGTTCCCGCTCCACAGGTCCCTGAGCGTAACGGGTGAGGTTCCGGCGAGTTTCAGATGGCGCGCGGTCAGGGTGACGTCCGCCGGCGCCAGTCCACGGTTGAAGATCGCCACGGCCTTGTGGCCGTTGCTCAGCGTCTTGACCAGGATCTGGACGTCGTCACTGTCGTAGGCCAGCACGGCCTGATTGCCTGCCGGGTCCTGGTTGACGGCGATAATGTCGCTATTGCCAAGGATATCCATGAGCGACTGCGGAGCGCCACGCAAATCATAACCAATCAGAAGCGGCGCCGACAGCATGGACCATAATGCGAAATGCGATTTCGCCTCGGTCAAATGGTGTTCATCGAAGTCGCCGTGACCGATAAACAGCATATCGGGGTCGTTCCATGAGCCAGGATGCGCATAAAGCGCCCGGTTGGCCGCGCTGTCGAAATTGGCCAGCATCCGCGTCCAGTTGGGCGTTATGTCGTCACTGGTGCGTGACAGGTTGCCGACATCCTTGGCCCAGGCACGAACGTCTGCCGCGCCCCAGGCGCAGATGGAAAAGATATAATCGCCATCGGGATTTGTCCGGCGCATCGCGTCTGCAACCTGCTCGTAAAGCTTGCGGACGGCGGGAATGTCGGTGCGGCGGATCTCGGAAAAGTCGATCAGCGGCCCGAGCGCCCGATACTGGCCGGCCTTGACGCGCTCATTGTTTGGACCGAAGGCGCGGATGCCGCAGGCGTCGACCTTGATATAGTCGAATGCCCATTCGCCGAAATAGAGCTTAATGTCCTGATCGACATGGCCATACAGTCCAACCTCGCGCTCGGCGACCGTCCCCTCGGGCAGGTTCGGTGTATTAGGGCCGCCGAAGGCCTGGGAACAGTTGTTGGCGCCGATATCCGAATAGATGCCAGCCTTCAGGCCCATGGAATGGATGCGGTCGGTAAACGGCTTGAAGCTGGTTTCTTCCGCCCCGCCGACGGCGGCCGAAGGAAAGAGCGAGGTGCGCACGATCATGCGGCCATCGGTCGTGCGGCGCTTAAGCCACCAGCCATCGTCGATATTGATGTAGCGGTACCCCTTCGCCGCCAGGCCGCTGTCGACTATGACCTTGGCGGAATCGAGAACCTTGGCCTCCGTGATGTCCGTGTGGAAGGCGTTCCAGGAGTTCCATCCCATGGGCGGGGTGGCTGCCTGCCCGGACGTCACCGCGCTCCAGCGCCCTGTGGGTGCCAGCGGATCGGTGGCGGCATAGGCTCCGCCACTGCAAATGAGTGCAAGCGCAATACCGCCGACAAGCCCGCGACCAAATCGTGTCATGACATTTTCCAAAAGCTATTTATCCATTGTTGCTATGTGCGCGGCGAAATTGCAATCCGGCGCGCATATGCTTTTCTTTAGCGTATATCCATGGCGAAGGGCGAAGCCGGAAGGTCGGCCGCGTCGTAGAGGTTGAGAATAGGCGCGTCAGACCACCCGAAACGCACCGATTTGGCCTCCTGACTGCCCTCGCCCGGCAGGACGACCGAATCGCCTTCGATATGCGCACTGGCAAAATGGCAGGATGCGGCGCAGACCTCGAAACCCAGAACGTCCTTGCCGCCATAGGCCTTGAGAGCGCCGTTGACGTCCGAAAAGTCGACGACTAGGTCGTTGCCTCTGCGAGAAACGCGCTCCGGCCGTGGCCCGAGTTTTAATGCTTCACCATAGGCCACCTTGCGCGCGGCGAGCGCCAGTCGCAGACCGACCTGACGCTTCTGCGTCGGGTGGATGTCGAAGCGATCGCCGACGTCGTAGCTGACGGCCATCCCGACACGGTTGTCATCCTGCTCGAGACGGCGCTGGACATCTCGGACGCCACCCCAGCCTGAATTATAAGGGACATCCTGCGGCGAACCGAAGCTGCTCAGTTGCACCGGCAGGAACGGCAAATCCGGCGCGTGGAACTGGGCGCGCCAGTCCTTGACCAGAGCGGGCAGAAGCTTGGCGTACAATGCCGGATCGCCGGCATTCGCTTCGCCCTGATACCAGGCAGCGCCCTTCAGGGTGTACGGCGCCACCGGCGCGATCATACCGTTGTAAAGCACGGACAGGCCCGCGGCTTGCGCCCACGGAGCGGTCGGCGGAGCGCCAACGGTTCTGATGTCGGCGCCGATATGATATCGCCATTCGGGAGACAGAGATATACGCGCGCCCGTGTCGAGCGTCAGCGCACGCTCGGCCGGCGCACCATACAGTCCCCCGCCTCCGCCGCTATCAAGCACGCGTACGGCGATAAGGTTCGGGCCGGCCTTCAGCACACCCTTGGGAAGGTCGTAGTGTCGCGCCTGGTCCCAGCCGTCTGTCGCTCCCACCCATTTTCCGTTCACCCAGGTCGTATCGGAATCGTCGATAGGTCCGAGATCGATCGCCACGGCGTGCGCCGCCTGTTCCGCAGTCAACACGACCGTCTGGCGATACCAGACGATGCCATCGAAGGCCTTTAAAGCAGCAACGCCGCTGTTTTCCCAGATGCCCGATGCGTCAAGGACAGGCCAGCCGGTGTCGGTAAATTTCTGACCCGACCACTGCGCGGTTTGCGCGAAATCCGGATCGTGACTGCGCCACCATGCATCCGAATACTTCTTCCAATAGGCCTGTGCGCCCTTGGGATCGGCCCGGTACATATCGACCGCCTTGAACGCTTCACCCATCTCGCCGACGGAGGCCAGGCTATCGCGGCTGATCCAGAGCTGCGCCGCAGTTCCCCCCCAGGAGGCGTGAATCATCCCTTGCGGTACGTGATAGGTGTCAGCCAGTTGCCGCGCCATGAAATAACATACCGCGGACGTATCAGCGGCCGACGCCGGTGACGACACCTTCCACTGCGTTGGCTTGGCAAAGCCGGTGACCGGTGTTGGCTGTGAGTTGCGCGGCACGTCGAAAATGCGCAGTTCCGGCGCCGTTGCGCCGGCCACCTCCCCGCCCCCGTTGGTCGCGGCCTTAAGCGGAAACTCCATGTTGGACTGCCCCGAACATAGCCAGACGTCACCGATCAGAATATCCTGCAAGGTCTGGATTTGGCCGCCCGAATGCGTAAGCGTCAGGATGTAAGGCCCGCCCGCCTTCTGCTGCGGCAGCGTCAGCGAAAACAGGCCCGATGCGTCCACCCGCCCACTGGCGTTTGCCAGGACCTGACTGCCGCTCGACAGCTTCAAATCGACCGGCGAATTTGGCTCCGCCCGTCCCCAGACCGTGACGGGCTTGTCCCGCTGCAACACGGCATGATCGGTGAATATCGGCGCCAGCCCGAAAGCCTCCTGCGCCTGAGTTCCTGCGGCGATGGCCAGCGAAAGCACGCCTGCGATCAGTCCTGCGGCAACGCGGTATTTCATGCACAAATCCTTTAGTCCAAGATGTTCAAAGCCGGTCCCACGCAGCAAAACCGGTGTGATATCGACGCGTAATGATTACTCGACCAGGTCGACGCCATCGGCTTCGAGGTGGAGAACCCCGTTCAATGTCGTCTTCGTCAGAAGACTGGTTT
>CAMLLA010000285.1 GCA_946480525.1 uncultured Asticcacaulis sp.
GCGCCACACCTGACGAATGGCTGCAGCTGGCCGACGACTACTGGCGCGCCAATGATGCCCGCAAGACCAAGGTGCGCATCCCGCTTCTGTTCGGCATCGACGCCGTGCACGGCCACGCCAACATGGTCGGCGCCATCGTCTTTCCGCACAATGTCGGCCTAGGCGCTGCGCATAACCCCGACCTGATCGAAAAGATCGGCGAGGTCACGGCCAAGGAAATGTCGCTGGCCGGTGTCGATTGGACCTTCGCTCCGACCGTCGCCGTGCCGCGCGACAAGCGCTGGGGCCGCTCCTATGAGGGCTATTCCGAAAATCCGGCCGACGTCGCCGCCTATTCCGGCCGCATGGTCGAGGGGCTCCAGGGCGATGACGGCGGCCGTAATGGCATCAAGCCGGGCCACATCATGTCGACCGCCAAGCACTACCTCGGCGACGGCGGCACCAAGGACGGCAAAGACCAGGGCGACGCGATCGTCAGCGAAGCCGAACTGGTCAATATCCACAATGCCGGCTATCCGCCCGCGATCAAGGCCGGCGCCCTGTCGGTCATGGTCTCCTTCTCGTCGTGGAACGGTCAGAAGCTGACGGGCTCCAAGCACATCATCACCGGCGCTCTGAAGCAGCGCATGGGCTTTGACGGCTTCGCGGTCACCGACTGGAACGCGCAGGGCCAGGTGCCGGGATGCACCAATGAGAGCTGCCCGATCGCCATGAATGCCGGCGTCGACATGTTCATGGCGCCCGACAGCTGGAAGGGCCTCTACAAGAACACGCTGGCCCAGGTGAAGGACGGTACCATCCCGATGGCGCGCTTGGATGACGCCGTGCGCCGCATTCTGCGTGCCAAGATCAAGGGCGGCCTGTTCGACCTGGCCGCGCCGAAGGACCGTCCGCTGGCCGGCAAGTGGGACCAGCTGGGCTCGGCAGACAGCCGCGCCGTGGCGCGCCAGGCCGTGCGGGAATCGCTGGTCCTGATCAAGAACCAGGGCGGCGTCCTGCCGCTGAAGGCCAATGCCCGCATCCTGGTCACCGGTGACGGCGCCGACAATATCGGCAAGCAGTCCGGCGGCTGGACCATCACCTGGCAGGGCACCGGCAACGCCAATTCGGACTTCCCGAACGGTCAGTCGATCTATGGCGGCATTGCCGAAGCCGTGAAAGCAGCGGGTGGCACAGCGTCGCTCAGCGTCGGCGGTGTCTACAAGGAAAAGCCGGACGTGGCCATCGTCGTCATCGGCGAAGATCCGTATGCCGAATTCCAGGGTGACCGCGCCAATCTGGCCTACAAGAACGGCGACACCAGCGAGCTTGACATGATCAAGAAGCTGAAGTCCGAAGGCATCAAGGTCGTGACGGTCTTCCTGTCGGGCCGCCCGCTGTGGACCAACCCGTACATCAATGCGTCCGATGCCTTTGTCGAAGCCTTCCTGCCGGGCTCGGAAGGCGGCGGCGTGGCCGACGTTCTGATCGGCGACGTCAACAAGCAGCCGCGCAACGATTTCAAGGGCAAGCTGACCTTCTCGTGGCCGAAAAAGGCCAACCAGGGCCCGCTCAATATCGGCCAACCAGGCTATGATCCGCAGTTCCCATATGGCTACGGCCTTACCTATAAGGACAAGGGCGACGTCGCGCCGCTGTCCGAGGACTCGGGCCTCGGCAACGAAGCCGTCGTCAATGTCGACACCTACTTTGCCGCCGGCCGCGTCAAGGCGCCGTGGAAGCTGCAGCTGGCCGATATGAACGGTGTGGCTGATGGCGACCTCGCGACCTTCTCCAGCCCCGGCGGCATGGTTACGCAAACGGCGGTCGACGCCAATAACCAGCAGGAAGCCGGCCGTTCTCTGGTCTTCAAGGGCAGGGGCCTTGCCGCCATCGTCGGTGAACCGGTGAACCTCAGCCGTCAAACGACAGGCAAGATGACGGTCGGCATTCGCTACCGCCTCGATGCGCCTCTCCAGGGGCCGGTCATCATGGCCATGGGCCACAGCCTGAATGTCCTTCAGACCGTCGACATCTCCAAATCCCTGACCGCGCCGGTCGGCGAATGGAAGACGTTGAAGATCACGCTCGATTGCTTCGTCGCCGCCGGCCAGGACATGAACGCTGTGTCGATCCCGTTCGCGATCGGCTCGGAAAAGCCGCTGTCGATCAGCTATTCCAGCATCAAGCTGGAGTCGGACGAGGGTGACGCGACCTGCCCGGCGAAGTAATTTAGCCAAATTCAGAGACTTTGATCCCCGCCCTGATCCGTCAGGGCGGGGATTTTGTAGCTGTTAACTGGCAGTGAAGGTCATCGTCCTGACGCTGTTCCTTCTACGGAGCGCTCTCATATAACTCCGCTATCGCAGGATTGATTCTGCTGTTAGTCTATGGTTAAGTCATATTAATTGTATGATATATTCGGCCCGCAAAATGAGGCCCGAGAGGGAACATGCCTGATCTTGTCAAAATCTTCGGAATGCCCAAAGCGAGCTTCCTGTCGAGCATCGATATCTGGATCGTGCTCTTCTATGCCATCTCCATCTTCGTCCTGGCCCAGGTCGTTTCACGCCGCAAAGCCGGCGAGGAGAAGTCGTCCAAGGGCTACTTCCTGGCCAACAACCAATTGCCCTGGTGGGCTATCGGCGCGTCGCTGATTGCCGCCAATATCTCGGCCGAACAGATCGTCGGCATGTCGGGATCGGGCTACAAGATCGGCCTGGCCATCGCGTCGTATGAGTGGATGGCGGCGATCACCCTGATCATCGTCGGCAAGTACTTCCTGCCGGTCTTCCTGCGCAACGGCGTCATGACCATGCCGGGCTTCCTGGAGCAGCGCTTCGGACCCAGCGTGAAATACCTGATGGCGGTCTTCTGGCTGATCCTCTACGTCTTCGTCAACCTGACCTCGATCCTGTGGCTGGGTGCGACGGCGGTCGTTACCGTGACCGGGCTCGATCCGTTCTGGGTGCTGGCGGGTCTGGGTGTCTTCGCCCTGCTGTATCAGCTCACGGGCGGCCTGAAGGCCGTGGCGATGACCGATATCGTCCAGGTGACGCTACTGGTGCTGGGGGGCCTTATCATCACCGGCCTGACCCTGACCAAGATCGGCGGAACGCAGGATCTGGCAGGCTTCCTTGCCGGTTTCAATAGGCTGCAAACCGAGTTTCCTGATCATTTCAAGATGATTTTGGACGAGTCATCGCCGCACTATAAGGAGCTGCCCGGCTTGGCCGTCATCCTGGGCGGCATGTGGATCATGAACATTTCCTACTGGGGCTTCAACCAGTACATCATCCAGCGCGCCCTGGCCGCCAAGGACCTGCCCGAAGCGCAGAAGGGCATCGCCTTCGCCGCCTATCTGAAGCTTTTGATGCCGCTGATCGTCGTCGTTCCCGGCCTGGCCGCCCTGGTGCTGGCCCCCGATCTGGCCCGCCCGGACCAGGCCTATCCCAGCATGATGACGCTCCTGCCGTCGGGCCTGCTGGGTCTTGTCTTCGTCGCCCTGACCTTCGCGGTCATCGCCTCGACCGCGTCCAAGATCAACTCGATCGCCACCATCTTCACGCTGGATATCGTGGCGCCGCTCAAGCGCGACATTCCGGACACCAAGCTGGTCACCATCGGTCAGGTCGCGGCCCTGGTCTCGGTCATCATCGCCATCTTCACGGCCAAGCCGCTGCTTGGGCAGTGGGACCAGGCCTTCCAATATATTCAGAACTTTACCGGCTATTTCACCCCGGGCATCGTGGTGATCTTCGCGCTCGGCATGTTCTGGAAGCGCTGTTCGACGGCGGGCGCCATTGCCACGATCGTTGGCGGTGTCGTCATGTCGGCCGTCTGGTCGTATATGGATCCGAACTATCCGTTCATGAACCGCGTCGGCTGGGTATTCGTCGCCTCGACCGCGCTGTGCGTGCTGGTATCGCTGGTCCTGCCGAACAAGCGCGAGGTTTCGACACTGACGCTCGATGGCGTGAACTTCAAGACATCGACGACATTCAACATCCTGGCGGTTGGTGTAATCGCGATCCTGGTAGGACTATACGCCTGGTTCTGGTAAGCGTTTTATTTAAAGATGGAGAAAGCCCGGCCGCGCGCCGGGCTTTTTTATTGACGGCCTCAGATGCGAATAGCAATCGATTGCCTGCACTTACGTCTTCCTTATTTTATTCTTTGAAAAACTCATCGCCCTTTTATCGACTCCCGCACATTCCTGAAGGGTACGGCGGGGTGATGCCGGGGTATGTCATTTTCAGAGCAAAAACATGTTGGATGCCGCCTTCGAGGTTGCTGATGAACCCGTCAGTGCAGGAGGCGAACTCAACGCGCTCCTCCACGCTTTGAACGCCCTGCGCAAGGGCCAGTCCGACGTCCGCCTGCCGGCGGACTGGACGGGCATCGCCGGCAAGGTCGCCGACGCCTTCAACGAAGTCGTCGAGATGAACGAACGCATGGCGTCGGAACTGGGGCGCCTGTCGAAATCGGTGGGTAAAGAAGGCCGGCTGAGCCAGCGGCTCAATCTCGGCCACGTCTCGGGGTTCTGGCAGGAGTCGGTCCTGTCGGTGAACGACCTGATCGACGACCTTGTGCACCCGACGACCGAAACCGCGCGTGTTATCGGCGCCGTGGCCCAGGGCGACCTGTCGAAGACCATGGCGCTGAAGATCGACGACCGGCCTTTGCAGGGCGAATTCCTCCGCACCGCCAAGACTATCAACACCATGGTGGACCAACTGGGCTCGTTCGCCGCCGAAGTGACGCGGGTGGCGCGTGAAGTGGGCACCGAAGGCAAGCTGGGTGGCCAGGCCAAGGTGGAAGGCGTGTCGGGGACGTGGAAGGACCTGACCGACTCGGTGAACTCGATGGCCGGCAACCTGACGTCTCAGGTGCGGAACATCGCTGAAGTGACGACGGCGGTGGCCAATGGCGACCTGTCAAAAAAGATCACCGTGGACGTGAAGGGCGAAATCCTTGAGCTGAAGAACACCATCAACACCATGGTGGACCAATTGCGGTCATTTGCGTCGGAAGTGACGCGGGTGGCGCGCGAAGTCGGCACCGAAGGCAAGCTGGGTGGCCAGGCCAAGGTTGAGGGCGTGTCCGGCACGTGGAAGGACCTGACCGACTCGGTGAACTCGATGGCCGGCAACCTGACCTCCCAGGTGCGTAACATCGCCGAGGTGACCACGGCCGTGGCCAATGGCGACCTGTCGCGCAAGATTACCGTGGACGTCAAGGGTGAAATCCTTGAGCTGAAAGACACGGTCAACGCCATGGTGGACCAGCTCAACTCGTTCGCGGCCGAAGTGACGCGGGTGGCGCGTGAAGTGGGCACCGAAGGCAAGCTGGGCGGCCAGGCCGAGGTTAAGGGCGTGGCCGGCACGTGGAAGGACCTGACCGACTCGGTGAACTCGATGGCCGGCAACCTGACCGGCCAGGTGCGGAACATCGCCGACGTTACCAAGGCCGTGGCGGCAGGCGACCTGTCGAAGAAGATCACCGTCGACGTGAAGGGCGAAATCCTCGAACTGA
>CAMLLA010000286.1 GCA_946480525.1 uncultured Asticcacaulis sp.
GACCGCCTGGTCACGGAAGCCCTGAAGGGAGCGCTGTCCTGACATGACGCCTGCGCCCGCCCACCTGTCCGTCCTGTTGCCCGAGGTGCTAACCACGCTTGGTAACCTTGAAGGCCGTCTGGTCGTCGACGGCACATTCGGCGCCGGCGGTTACTCGCGTGAGTTCCTGAAGAACGGCGCCCATGTCGTGGCCTTCGATCGCGATATCCGCGTCAAGCCCTATGTCGACGCGCTGAAAAGCGAATATCCCGACCGCTTCCAGTGGGTGAACCGCTGCTTCTCGGAGATGAAGGAAGGGCTGGCGGAGCTGGGACACGCGACCTGCGACGCCATCGTGCTCGATATCGGCGTATCGTCGATGCAGCTCGATGAGGCCGAGCGCGGCTTTTCCTTCCTGCGCGACGGGCCGCTCGACATGCGCATGAGCGCTGACGGCCGCAGCGCCGCCGACATCGTCAATGACGACGACAAGGACGATATCGCCCATATCATCTGGCTGTACGGCGAAGAGCACAAGTCGCGCGCCATCGCCGCGGCCATCACCCGTCGCCGCATGGAACGTCCGTTCGAACGTACCCTGGATCTGGCCGAAGTGGTCGAAAAAGCCCTGGGCGGCCGGCGCGGCGCACCGGTGCATCCTGCAACCAAGACCTTCCAGGCCCTGCGGATTGCCGTAAATGACGAGTTGGGTGAACTGGAACGCGCCCTCGACGTCGCCGAAACCCTGCTCAAGCCCGACGGCGTCCTGGCCGTGGTGACCTTCCACTCGCTGGAAGACCGCATTGTCAAAACCTTTTTCAACGAGCGCTCGGGCAAGCTGCCAGGCGGCTCACGCTATGCGCCGCAACAGCTTGCCGTCTCAACGCCCGTCTACAGCCTGCTCACTCCCAAGGCCATCGCCCCGTCCGAGGCGGAACTTTCGGTCAATCCGCGTTCCCGTTCCGCCAAGCTGCGGGCGGTCCGTCGCACCTCTGCCCCTTTAGTATCGCGTACCCAACCAAGGAAAAACCGCTCATGAAGGCTTTTCTCTCCCTTTTCGAACAACGGATCAGGGGCGTGCGCCTGATCGAGATCATCGGCCTTGTGCTGGCGCTTGGCATGATCTTCTGGGTCTGCCTGTCGAAGGCAAGGGAAGGGGAGGACATCAAGCGCCTGGCCAAGCTGGACGCCCAGATCGCGGAAGAAACGAAGACGGTGCAGGACCTTAAGGTCAAGGTTGCCGAACTGGAGCGGCCGGCACGCCTTGAAGCGCTGGCCACGACCTATCTTGGCATGAAGCCGGTCGAGTCCTCGCACGAAACCCACATGGAATCGCTGAGCGATATCTCGCGGGCAACGTCGCGCCCGGTGGTGGCCCCCGCCGCGCCTGTGGCTGTAGTCGCGGCGCCTGCCGCCGACGGCCTGATTTCCAAGGCCGAACAAAAAGCGCCGGTTGCCCAGGCCGTGCCGGTGTCGCTCCCGAAAGCGGAGAGCGTACGATGAGGGTCGGGCTTTTCGATTCGACACAGTCCGGCTTTCAGTGGGTCGCCGACCGCGTCTGGAAGGTCGAACACGCGTTTGAACGCGCCAATGCGACCGGTGAGAAGGCGCGTTCGACGCGCATGCGCATCTTCATCATCCTGTGTTGCCTGGGCACCGTCTATTGCCTGCTGATGTTGTTTGCGGCGCGCGCCTCGCTGTTTCATGGCGCCGAACAGATCGCCGCCCTGACCGGTCAGGCCCACGCGCGCGGACAACTGGTCGATCGCAACGGCGCCCTGCTGGCGACCGACGTCGACAATTTCGATTTGTTCGTCGATCCCACCGACATGACGGCGGAAGACCGGGTCTATGTCCGCCGGGCCCTGGCGCAGCTCTTCCCCAACCTGCCACGCGAAAACCTCGACAAGGCTTTCCGGCGTGAAGGACGTGCACTCCTGACCGGCAATCTCGATGCCATGGACCGGACACGCCTGCTGGAATACGGCCTGCCTGGCGTGTCGTTCGAAGCCCAGCGCGTCCGACGCTATCCGCTCGGCACCACAGGCGCATTCTATATCGGCATGACCAAACGCGCCGGTGAGGGCATGTCGGGCGCCGAAAAGTCGCTGGAAGAGCAGATCGTCACGTCCGCCAACGGCCCGGCCGTTCCGCTGGCCATGGACCTGCGTATCCAGGGCGCGCTCGAAAACGAACTGCGCGCCATGGCCGTGGCGCAAAAGGCGCAAGGCGCTGTCGGCCTGGTTATCAACGTCCGCACCGGCGAACTGCTTGGCATGGCGTCATGGCCGGAATTCGATCTCAACCGTCCGGGCGAGTACCCTGAATCCCATAAGCGCAACCATGCGGCCGTCGACCGCTACGAACTGGGCTCGATCTTCAAGGCGATTTCGATCGGCATCGGTCTCGATACCGGCACAGCATCGATGAACACGGTCTACGATGCGCGCCAGCCCCTGCTGGTCGGCGGCCGCAAAATCCACGACCTGCATGCCACCAACGCGTTCATCGGCCTTGAAGACGTCTTCATCAAGTCGTCCAACATCGGTACCGGATACGTCGCCCTGAACGCCGGCAAGGACAACTTCACCCGCTATTACGAATCGATCGGCCTGTTCCGCTCGGCCGAAATCGAACTGACCGAGCCGGCCTCACCGCTCTATCCCAAGACCTGGACGGACCTGTCGCTGGTCCAGACCGCTTTCGGCCAGGGCATCGCGATCACGCCGCTCAGCTTTGCCGAAGCCATCATGCCTCTGCTCAACGGCGGCTATCACCGCCCCCTGACCATCAAGAAGTACGACGGAAAAACGCCTCTGCCGGGTGAGCGCGTCTTCTCGGCGGCGACGTCGCGCACCATGCTGGACCTGATGCGCGCCAACGTCATCAAGGGGTCGGGCACCCGTGCGAACGCGCCGGGTCTGCGCGTCGGCGGCAAGACCGGGACGGCGCAAAAGCCCGGCCGTGGCGGCTATACCTCCGACAACATCGCTTCCTTCGCGGCGGTCTTCCCGACCGACGGACCTGTGGATGGCGACCGTTATCTGGTTCTCACCATCTACGACTCGCCGCAAGGAGCCCCCGAGAGCGGCGGCTCGCGCATGGGCGGCCCCGTCGCGGCGCCGGTCGCCGGCCGTGTCATCGATCGTATCGCACCGTTTGTCGGTGTGGCGCGCAAGGAAGACAAGTTCGCAACGCCGCAATGGGACAAGGCGCCCATTCAGACTGTCGAGGAAGAACACTGATGGCTAGCGTTCACGGCCTGCGCCTTTCCGATATTTTGCGGCGCGATCTCGACAACGATCCAATCGTCACCGGCGTGACGGCGGATAGCCGTAAGGTCGACGCCGGCACCCTGTTTTGCGCTCTGCCGGGCACGGCCATCGACGGCCGTGATTTCATCCCGCAAGCTTTGGCAAAAGGCGCCGCCGCTGTTCTGGCGCCTGACGACACCAATGCCATCGAGGTCGGCAACACGGCGCTGGTCAAGGTTTCGGACGTCCGCCGCGCCTATGCACTGGCGGCCAAGAACTTCTATGGTTCGCAGCCCAGGACCTGCGTTGCCATCACCGGCACCAATGGCAAGACGAGCGTCGCCACCTTCTGCCGGCAAATTTTCGCCGCGCTTGGCCATACCTCGGCCAGCATGGGAACGCTGGGCGTCGTCAAATCGCGGCCGGATGGTACGGAACAAGCGATTACCGGTCCCGGCCTGACAACGCCCGATGCCGCCGATCTGGCGAAACACCTGGCCGACCTGGCGCGCGACGGTGTGACCTTCCTGGCCCTGGAGGCGTCTTCGCACGGCATCGACCAGCGCCGGCTGGACGGCGTGTCGCTGACGGCGGCGGGTTTCACCAACCTGACCCAGGATCATCTCGACTACCACGCCACCATGGCCGCCTACCGCACCGCCAAGCTGCGCCTGTTCGAAAGCCTGCTGCCACGCGGCCGGACGGCTGTGCTGAACGCCGATTCCGACAGCTATAACGCCTTTGCCGCGACATCGATCATGTCGGGCCTGAGCGTCATGAGCGTTGGTGAGCGCGGCCAGTCCCTGTGCATGACCGGCCGGGATCTGACCGTCGACGGCCAGATACTCTATCTTGAACACAAGGGCCGGCCCTACGAGACCAAGCTGCCGCTGGCCGGTCTTTTCCAGGCGTCCAATGCGCTGGTCGCGGCGGGGCTGGCCATCGCCGCCGGCCAGGACGCCGAAGGCGTCATCCACGCCCTGTCGAAGCTGAAAGGGGCACGCGGCCGGCTGGAACGCGTCGGCTCCAAGTCGAATGGCGCAGAGGTCTATGTCGACTACGCCCATACACCCGACGGGCTTGAGACCGTGCTGAACGCTCTGCGGCCGCATACCCACGGCAAGCTGGTCTGTGTCTTCGGTTGCGGCGGCGACAGGGACCGGACCAAGCGGCCTCTGATGGGGGGCATCGCCGACCGTCTGGCCGACCGTGCCATCGTCACCGACGACAATCCGCGCTCGGAAGATCCGGCGGCCATCCGCGCCGAAGTCATGAAAGGCATGGGCAAGTCGGCCGTCGAGATCGGCGACCGCAAGGAGGCGATCTTCGAGGCCGTGGCCAGCCTCAAGGCCGGCGATGTGCTGGTCGTCGCGGGCAAGGGCCATGAGCAGGGCCAGATCGTCGGAGGCAAGGTGCTGCCCTTCGACGATGTCAGTGTTGTGAAGCAGGCGCTGAACGGCTAATGCCAGTTATTCGGGGTTGACCTGGGTTTGCCCCTCAGGCTCGCCGCCCCGCACCCACCCTCTCCCCGCAAGCAGGGAGAGGGGTAGAAAGCGCCTCCTTCCTTCTCCCCGTTTACGGGGAGAGGGTGGCTCGCAGAGCCGGGTGAGGGGCTTCTTTGCTGGTGTAGTCTGCTTGCGCCGGGAACGAGTACTAGATGACTTCAGCTTTATGGACATTCAGCGAACTTGCCGAAGCGACCGGCGGGACCTTTGTCGGCGCCGGAAACGGCGGGCCGACGCAAGCGAACGGTATCAATTTCGACAGCCGGGGCCTGAACCCGGGGGACATCTTCCTGGCCCTGCAAGGCGTACGCGACGGCCACGACTTCGTGCCTCAGGCTTTTGCATCGGGCGCGGCCGTGGCCATCACCCGCCGCCCGGTCGAAGGTGGACCCTGCCTGCTGGTGCCGGACGTGCAGCGGGCGCTGGAAGACCTCGGTGTCTTTGCCCGCAATCGCGCCGCGACGGCGAAACGCGGGGCGGTTACCGGCTCGGTCGGCAAGACCTCGGTCACCCAGATGGTCATGCAGGGCCTGCGCCGTGCCGGCCGCGCGCACTCGGCGATCAAGAGCTTCAACAACCATATCGGCGTGCCCCTGACCCTGGCGCGGATGCCGCGTGACACGGAACGCGCTGTGTTCGAAATCGGCATGAACCACGCCGACGAAATCACGCCCCTGTCGGAATTCGTGGCGCCGCACGCCGTTATCATCACCACGGTCGGCGCGGTCCATACCGAAAACTTCCCGGACGGCGAACAGGGCG
>CAMLLA010000287.1 GCA_946480525.1 uncultured Asticcacaulis sp.
CAGGACCACGCAGCGACAATCCTTGCGTCATCGCAGCCTCTGCCAGGCCGGCAATGGTCAGCGCCAGCGGCCGCTCCAGGGCGCGGCGCTCGGCATCCGATGATGACGCGGCGTAAGCAATTGAGGCTTCAATATCAAGAGCATGCACCCACAGGTTCACGCAATCGATAAAGGCGTCATCGTTGAATCCGTCCTCGCTGAGGAAGCGCTCCACCTGAATTGCGGCCTTCGGAGCGAAGTTCTGGACCTCAATCGCTTCGGCGTCGGAAGGCGCAAAAACCAGGTGAACGCCCTTGGCCTCCAGCGCTGTTTCGGCCAGCAGGACGGCCGACGGATCGCCGGCGCTGACCAGGTCGCGCTGGGCGATAACAGCCTGATGGCGAGGCGTCCCCGTCGCTGCCGCCTCACCTGACTGCCACGGCGCGCCACCGGAGTGGCTGAGCAGGATCTGACGCGCGATCAGACCGTCATTGGCGCCGAGACGGCGGGCCTTGGCGCAGGCGCGGGCCAGGGCGGTATTGTGCTTTGGTGAGGCGCGATGCTCGCCTTCGGCCCGCTGAACGGCGCTGTGGATGTCCTGCAGGGCTTCGGCCAGGCGGACCTGGCTGGCGTCGCGCAACGACCGCGCGCGCGTATCGAGCAATATCCGGTTCAGGGACTGGCGGCCGGTGTGGTCGTCGAGGTAGAGCGGCGGCGTTTCGGTTGCATGCGCCACGACGTCGCCCGCCGTCGGGTGCAGACGGTGACCGGACGCCAGACCCGTCGCAGGTGCAGCCAGTCCGGACAAAAGCGTGGCTTCGATGGCTTCGGCGAAGCCGGCGGCCTGATCGGGGTCGCTGAAATGGCCGAGGCGCAACCCCCACTGCGCCAGACGGTGGGCATAGTCGGCAGTCGCACCGCCAAACGCGTCGCTGTCAGCATCGCCGGCACGCGCCCAGGTGCCGGACGGCAGGTCGTGCGGAAGTGATTCGGCCCAGTCGAGCCAGGCTTCGGCCTGAACGGTCGTCAGGCTGCGTGGGCAAATGACCTCTGTAAAGGTGCCGGCGCGTTCTATTACCCGTGATTCCAGGTCGCCGACGGTCGTCAGTCGGCTAAGGGCAGGGGTGAAAAAGGCCATGACAACCTCCCAAAGGTTCACGCATTCGGACCAAACTATCGCCATACAGGAGAAGCTGCAATAAATCTGGTGGGAAAATGGCAAGTCGTCCACAATATATTGATGCGTGAAACTTCCCTGCCGCACGAAATTATTTCCCCGTGCGGCATTGGCGCGCCTTTACTGTCTTATGTGCGCTCATTATAACTGGCGGCAAGTGTTCGGGACGCCGGTCCCGGTTTCAGAGGATAACGATCTTGCTCGACAAGGTTTTTCTGTGGTGGAGCGGCGCGACGCTGGGCACCTTGTTCACCGTCGGCAAGCGCGGCCGTCTGGTCGGTAGCGACGAGTTCGGCAACAAGTATTACGAAGACCGTACAGCCAAGAACAGCTATGACGTCGGCCGCAAGCGCCGCTGGGTGATCTATAAAGGCTATGCTGACGCTTCGAAGATTCCGCCCGACTGGCATGGCTGGATGCACTATATCTACGACACGCCGCCGTCGGAGCAGCCTTTGCCGCGCAAGAGCTGGGAACTGCCACACTTGCCGAACATGAGCGGCACGCCGCTGGCGCGCTTTCCGACCGGCTCGCTCAATGCCGAAGGCGAACGCCAGGCGTCGACAGGTGATTACGAGGCGTGGAAGCCTTAGAATGACAAAGGAACGGCCGCACTTTTCGCGTTCGCGCCTGGCAGCCGTCCTGCTGGCCGGAGCCGCCTTGTGCACGGTCGTTCCCGTCGTTGCCCAGGTCGCGCCGCCGTCGCGCGGCGAACGGGAGCGCGAACGTCCGAATTACGTCGACAGTGCCGATTATGATCGTCAGCCCTATTATGTCGACGGTGTCGAATACAAGCCCTACGTGCCGGAAAAGAAGCCGTCACGTCCGAGCGCAAGGCCGGCCGCCGAGACGGTGAAGGCGCCGTCCCAATCGTCTTCCGGCAGCCAGCAAGACCCGGCCTATGTCAGCCCCGCGCCGCAGTCGGAACTTCGTCCCTTTGTGCCCTCCCAGGCCAGTGGATCGTCTTCATCGTCCGCAGCGCCGCGGCAGCAGGCCCAGTCGTCTGCATCCGCGTCCGCCGCACCCAGCTACGCCCGCGCCAAGCGTCCGCGCTACGGTGTGGCCATCATCGAAGCGCTCGACAAGATTTCGTCGGAGAGTGTCCGCTTTGAGGCGCCGATCGGTCAGCCCGTACGCTACAAGGGGTTGATCTACACCGTAAAGGCCTGCGAAACGGCCGCCGAAGACGAGCCCATGGCTGACGTCATCGCCTACATGCAGGTGCGGACAAACCCGGTGACGGCCGCCAACAATCAGCAGACGACGCGGTCCAAGGAAATCTTTCGCGGCTGGACCTACGCTTCGACGCCCAGCCTCAATCCGCTGGAACATCCGATCTATGATGCATGGGTGATCGCCTGTCGTAAGCCCCTGGCTGCGCCGGTGGCTGTAGCTGCTCCGGCACCCGCGGCGCCTGCGCCGGCACCGAAGTCTTAAAGAAAACCGCAGATTAGCACAAATTTACGCAGGTTTTCCTGAGCCAAGTCCGGTCAAGGTGGCGGGCTGAGCTGTGAATGACGGCGCTTAGCGCGGTCGCCTTCTTAGGTATATGGCTGCAATTGACGCCTGGGCTTAGGCGTAATCCGCGCTAATCTGCGGCTCCCTTACCTGACAGCAATCGGATGATTTCCCGTCCCGGTGTCGCACCAGGCAGGGCGTAGAAATCCGCTTTTTCGTCGACAGCATCGGCGAGTAATTTCAAATAGTCGGCCTTCGCCATCTCGACCACACCGAACTGACGCAGGTGATCCGTCTGGAACTGGCAATCCAGTAGCGTAAACCCGCCCGCCTTCAACCGTCCGACCAGATGGACCAGGGCGATTTTCGACGCGTCGGTGGCGCGCGACACCATGCTTTCACCGAAGAACGCTCCGCCGATGGCTACGCCGTATAGTCCACCGACAATCTCGTTATCACGCCAGACCTCGACGCTGTGCGCCAGGCCGCGCCCGAACAGCGCCTGATAGAGGGCCTGAATTGAATGCGAAATCCAGGTCGACGGCCGGTCATCGGCGCTTTCGGCGCATAGCTCGATGACCTTTGAAAATGCGGTATCGATACGCACGACATAGTCGTCCTTGCGCACCGTCCGCGCCAGTCGCGACGACACGTGAAAGCCGTCGAGCGGCAGGACACCGCGCAACGGCGGATCGACCAGGAACAAATATTCGTCGTCCCGGCCGTCCGACATCGGGAACACGCCAGTACGATAGCAGTTGATCAGGTCGTCGAGGGTAAAGCTTGGCAAGGCTGGGCGTCGGGAAGCAAACGAGGCACCGATCTAGCCTGATTTCCGGCAAAATTTCCAAGCGGAAATCGCGATTATCAAAAGGAAATTTCAGGAAACTGAAGGCCGAACGACAGCATGATTTCATTCAGCACGCCGATATAACGCTCATACATCCGCACCACGACGTCGATTGCGTAGCGTCCGAACATGTAGACAAAGACGCAGGTTCCGATCGCCACCGCTGTGGCCGCCAGCATGAATATTCCGTCGCGTTGAAGGACGCCCAGGCCTGTCAATGCCACCGCAATGCCTGGCAAGAAGTTGGCGCCAGGCATGGGCAGCAGAAGGACCAGTGCCATGATCAGCGTCTGGAGGCCGGCATAGATCATGCCTGGCCGACTGGTCAGGGCCGTCAGGCGCGGCTTGGCCAGATATTCCAGCTTGTGCAGCAACTTGCCGCACGCACGCAGCGCTTTGCGCAGGTCCTTTCCCTTGAATGTCCAGCGCTTGACGAAGCCAGGCATCCACAGCGTCTTGCTGCCGAAAATCATCTGGAAGGATGGCCCCAGGAGCAACAGGCCGAACAGGGTCGAAATGCCCGGAATGTTCGGAACACACATCGGCAGTGACAGGATAAGCAGAATCAGACCCAGCCCGCGGCCTTCGAGGTTCTTCAGCAGGGTGCCGACTGAAACCTTGTCGCCGTCAAGCTGGGTCGCCAGATCATCGACCAGCTGTGACGCCGCCTTGCCGGACTCCTTTGCCTTACGCGCCATTCCCGTTCCCTGTTTATCCGCAACCCCGCAGATTACGGTTAAGACTAGCACGGGGAGGCGGCGGATCAACGGATCGATCCTTTATGATCAAAGAAAAAAGCCCTGTGTAAAACACAGGGCCTTTCGATTTTAGTGCGCCTCTTGCGACTTGATCCACTTTTCCAGCCAGTGGATGTTGTAGTCGCCGGTTTGGATGTCTTTTTCACCCAGAAGGTCGAGGAACAGCGGGATCGTCGTGTCGATGCCGGTGACGACGGTTTCGCCCAGAGCGCGCTTGAGGCGGGCCAGGGCTTCCGGCCGGTCGCGGCCATGAACGATCAGCTTGCCGATCAGGCTGTCGTAATAGGGTGGGATGGCGTAGCCGTTGTACATCGCCGAATCGAGACGCACGCCCAGGCCACCCGGGGCATGGAAGTCGGTGACCGTACCCGGCGACGGCACGAAGGTGCGTGCGTTTTCGGCATTGATGCGGACTTCGATCGAGTGCGTGCGGATGTCGATATCGGATTGCTTGAACGACAGCGGATGGCCTTCGGCGATACGGATCTGTTCGCGCACCAGGTCGATATCGGTGACGTATTCGGTGACCGGGTGTTCGACCTGCAGACGGGTGTTCATTTCGATGAAGAAGAACTCGCCGTCTTCGTAGAGGAACTCGATCGTGCCAACACCCAGATAGCCGATCTTCTTGATGGCTTCGACGCAGGTCATGCCGATCTTGTCGCGAGCCGCCTTGTCTATGACCGGTGAGGGCGCTTCTTCCAGCACCTTCTGGTGCCGGCGCTGCAAAGAGCAGTCGCGTTCGCCCAGGTGGCAAACATTGCCGTGGCTGTCGGCGATGATCTGGATTTCGATATGACGCGGCTTCTGGAGATAGCGCTCCATATAGACCGTGCCGTCGCCGAAGGCCGCCGCGGCTTCGGATTGCGCGCTCATGACCGCTTCGGCCAGGCTGTCGCGGTCCTTGGCGACCTTCATGCCGCGGCCGCCGCCGCCCGACGCCGCCTTGATCAGCACGGGGAAGCCGATGGTTTCGGCCGCCGCCATGGCTTCCTCGACCGTAGCCACGCCTCCGTCCGAACCGGGAACCACAGGGATGCCTGAGTCCTTGGCCGTCTGCTTGGCGCTGATCTTGTCGCCCATGATACGGATATGCTCCGCCTTGGGGCCGATGAAGGTCATGCCGTGCGCGCCGACGATTTCGGCAAAGCGGGCATTTTCCGACAGGAAGCCGTAGCCTGGGTGGATTGCCTGGGCCCCGGTGATTTCCGCTGCCGCGATGATCGACGGGATGTTGAGGTAGGACT
>CAMLLA010000288.1 GCA_946480525.1 uncultured Asticcacaulis sp.
CGCTCTACACGGTCGCTAAAGCGCACTAACGTCGGTTTCTTCGCTTTTACGCATGTACCCTTGCGACGTTGAGGGGCTAAGGGACTGAATCTCGCTTCTTTGGTGCATCAACACAACTGTTTAAGCGAGTTTAACAATCTTAGGATGTCCCGCCGACATCCATAATGGCAGTTCCATGTCACTATGGATGACAAGCTGAGCCCGGACATGTCGACGTCCAAGCTGCTTTTGCAGGTCTAAGCCTGTGTCGTTCGCCAATGCTTGTACGGTGAAAGCATAAGGTGAAAGATTGGCAGGTAGAAGCCCAATGCGCCGCTTCTCTCTTTCAATCAGGTCCTTGAATGCATTTGCACGGAGGTCACATACTTTTAGTGCAGTGAGAATATTTTCCGCCAGCCTTTTCATATCCTTCGGCAACTGGTGTGGTGACCAGATTTCATTCAAATATTGAATCAATTTCAGAATATCTGCGGTTAATTCGTCACGCTTAGCGACAGCGGTTGCGTCGGCAAGCTTGTTAGCCTCCGATATTGCGATCTCCGCATGCTCCAGCATCGCCTTAACTTGGAAGGCAATTCTTTCCCGCGCCCAGCTAACGGACTCGCTTTTATATATAAGGTCATGGGTAGCGACACCCCAAGCGTGTTGAAGAATAGTTTTTATCTGTATCTCAAATAATAAACCATCAAGGTCGCTGTCTTTTACCGAATTTGAAGGTCTTTGATTAACATACAGTCTTAGGTCGTCGAAAACGAAGCTTGATGCATGCTTGTGTGTTTCACTGTCAACCTTCGGTCGACGCTGATCAACGGCGTATAAATTTTGCACGAGTTGTTCCGCTCGCTCAATTTGATCGAGCGTAGGGACTACGATGGTGCACGCGAAAAAGTCTTCGAGACGTTCGGGGGTGGATACACGACCAGTCTCGATCTTTAAAGCAAAGCTCTCTTCTGATTTGAGCCGGTGAGTAAAGAACCACCCATTTTTTTCGACTTCAGGCTTTAGAAATGCACGAACGTCTTCGGAAAGGCGTTGATACAGTTTCTCACTTTCCCCAAATAATTCCCGAACAGATCTAACTATTTTCACGAGGCGAAGCCTCCAGACCCAAAACTCCAACTCTGAGCGCATCGTGTCGCCTTAACCTCGGCATGCTATCGGTACTGGCTCCCCGAATATAAGCAGCGTAATTAGCAACTGCTTGCTGGTAACTATCACCGGCAACCTCGATATCTTGTTTGCTCACATTACCTAAGTTCCCCGTACAGGCTTTCATGAAGCCCAAGTACTTTTCAGCAAAATCGTGGTTCTGAAAAACCAGTTCTTTTTCGATAATTAGCAAAGACCAAAGACTATATAAATTACCTTGAACTTTCAAATACTCTTTCGCCTGCACATCTCTTTGAAGGATTTTTCGGATCTCATCTTTAGCAAAGTTAATATCAAAGATAAAATCATCTTCTACGAAAAGTTCATTTTCCGCAATGTCATCATATTCAGCATAAAGATCGTCAATTTTGTCTTGGTCAAAACCTGAGATCTCTCTATTTATTACCACAGCAAATAGCTCTGATAAAAACTGCACGTCAGCCATACGCTTTGATCTAGCCGCAGTTACAAGGCCAATATCTTTCCATTCGGCTTTGTCAGCCTCTGCTTCCACAGTTCCTATAAACCAACCGTCATACTTGGCATGCCGCATTTCTTGTGGGGTTAACTTTCGGGCGTTTCGATTTATACGGTCGAACGTATTACGAATGGCCGCCTCACTTGCATCAGGGAGCATTTCAACGATCAGGACGTAATTCCAAAATGCTTCCCGTGCATTTCGATCGAAGTCCTTCCATCGCTTTTTTCTCAAATTTGGATCGGGAAAATCCTCGGGCACCGCGACTTTGCCATCTCGGAACATAATGATCGTCTGCAAGCGCTGCTTACCGTCAACAACGTGATAGGTAGGTCGACCATTGTCGTCCAAAGTTTTGTGTAGGAATACGGGTGGTGCGGGATGGTTGCTCAAAATCGTGTCGATGAAATATCTTCGATCACGCGGAGACCATACGCTGCGCCTCTGATAGGGGGGCTCAAGGTTCAACTGTTGCCGATCATACAGGTCCAAGAACCATGTGATGTCTTGGGTGGTTAACGATCGCGCCATGACTATGCCCCCGAGTCGAATACAAGCATTGAATGCATAGCTAAGGTTGAAATTATCGCAACTGTTTCCTGCTATTTGGCAGGCCGGTGTCATCCGCTCTTCGTCAACGGCACTTTATAGATCCTAGATCGAAAACCGGCACTGTAAGTTTCTTCCGCCCAGCCCAGTCGCCAAGGCTCCTTGCAGCCTGCGTGTTGGCTCGAGTCCGACCCCGGGGCGTCAGGATCACGGAGCCGGACCTGTCATTGCGACGGGAGATGTAGCCGCCAGTGGTTGGTGCCAAGTCGCAGGCGAAGGTATCCAGTATATTCAGCCGCCGTTCTAGTAGCTTTAGTCTACCAATCGGCGCACCCATTGAAAATAATGACTCCGGTCTATAGCAGCTTACAACGTCTTCCACATCCTGACGTGCGGGATGGTCACTTCGGTGAACACGACACCATCCGTCTCATACCCCAGCCGCGCGTAAAAGCTCTGTGCCGTCTGGCGGGCAGCAAGGATGATTTCGGTGATGCCGTTGCGGCGGGTGTGGTCTTCGAAGGCGGCGACCAGTTGCGCGCCGATGTTCTGCCGGCGCATGTCGTCGGCGACGGCCATCTGACGTAGCTTGACCTTGCCGGGCGCATAGGGCGTCATCACCACGGTGGCGACGAGGCGGTCGCTGTCAAACGCTCCGAAGTGCGTGTCGGCGCCTTCGCGCGCCAGGTCCTCAGGTGAAAAATCGAGGCCAAGCGGCGTGCGCAGAACGGCGCGGCGCAAATCCACGCAGGCCTGGTATTGCGGTGTGCCATATCCGATGACACGGATGTCGAGGCTCATTCGAATGGCTCAAGTTCCGCCTGCACGCGCTTGGGCAGGGCCTTGCGGATGATACGGTAGGATTCGGCGATGCGGTGGCGCACCTCCGCATCGGGCGTATCGAGGGGCAGGTAGACCCAGGACTTGTGCATATAGGGCGCCTTTTCGGCAGCGCCGCTTTCGATCAGCATTTCGGCGGTTTCCACGTCCGGCGTCTTGACCGACACGCCCTTGTTGATCGCGCCGGTGACGGCGAACATCTTGCCGCCGACCTTCCAGCAATCGTGGCCGCCGCCCCAGGGATCGGAGACCTCGGCGCCGGGCAGGGTGGCGCAAAACGTGTTGACGAAACTGTGGCTCATGCTCATCCTCCGCTTGTGGGAACTTGTAGGCGCAGCGGGGATTGCGCGCAAGGAGGGGGAGATGGAGACAGCCATACACAGGCATTCCGAGCGGCTGGATAGGTTCATCTGATGCGCCGGGGACCGTGGGTATGGATCGCCTTACTGATCATGCTGCTGGTCGCCGTCTGGCGCTGGTTTTCGCATGCCCCGAAATGGCGGGAAGGCGATCTGATCTTCCACACCTCACGCAGCGGCCAGTCAACCGCCATCGCCGCCGCGACGCTCAGCGCCTATACGCACATGGGTATATTGGCCAAACGCGGAGACCGCTGGGTCGTCATCGAAGCCGCCGGCCCGGTCAAGGAAACGCCCGTAAAGGAATGGATCGCGCGCGGCCGGTTTGCGCGCTACGCCGTCTACCGCCATCCCGGCCTGACAGCTCAGCAGACCCGCACCGTACTGAAAAGCGCACGCGCCTTGAAAGGCCGGCCCTACGACCTGTTCTTCTCGTTCCGCAACGACGCCGTCTATTGCAGCGAACTGGCCTGGCTGGCCTATAAAGAGGCCGGCGTACCGGTCGGCCACGTGCAGACGGTTGGTTCGCTCTATGTCGGCAACGGTTTCGCGGACCGCCTGATCAAGGCGCGTGGCGGCCGCGATGTCGATTGCGCCGGGCTGGGAGCGGATGCCTGCCGAAAGGTGATCCTCAGGCGTGAACTGGTCACGCCGGTCGCCATCGCGCACGATCGCAGTCTCAAGCAGGTCTACTCGAACTACCCGCTATGAGGCATATGGCGTCTTTATGCCTGGCCGGGATATGCCTTCGCGGACATAAGGAGCCACCGCATGAAGTTCGCCGTCATCACCGTCCTGTCCCTGTCGTTCGCAGCCGGCCTTGCGGCCTGTTCGCCGCAGAACGCCGCCGACCATTCGGCCAGTTCGGCCGCGGAATCGGCCGCCGTCTCCATGGCGTCGGAACAGGCGGCGTCGACCGTGGCGATCGATCCGTCGGCTTTTACCGGCAAGTGGACCGGGCCCGAAGGCACGGCGCTGACCATCACGCCCCAGGGCTCCGACTATAAGGTCACGGTGCAGAACCTGGATGGACCACGCGACTTCACAGGCTCGGCGGCCGATGGCGGCATCCAGTTCCTGCGCGACGGGCAAACCTTTGTCATCCGCCCCGGCAGCGGTGAGGAAACCGGCATGAAGTGGCTGGCCGACAAGGACAATTGCCTGATCGTGGCAGCGGGTGAGGGCTACTGCCGGGACTAAGACCGAAGCATCTCAGCTCATGTCGTGCGGTAATTTACGCCCGTTAGACGCATAAGGCTCCGCGTGTTAGGCTCTCCCCCGGGAACAGGGGAGGGCGGCAAATGCGCCATATCAATACCATCATATCCGCAGGCTTGCTGGCGGGGGTGCTCGACATCGTCGACGCGTTCGTTTTCTTCGGCGCGCGCGGCGCCAAACTCATCCGCATTCCGCAGTCGATCGCCGCCGGGCTGATGGGCGACGCGGCCTTTACTGGCGGCTGGACGACCTTTGCCATCGGGCTGGGACTGCACTTTGCCATGGCGGTGGTCATGGCCTTTGTCTTCTATCTGATCGCCAGAACATTTACGGCGGTCCGGCATGCCCTGACCGTGTCCGGCCTGTTGTACGGGCTGGGGGTCTGGGGCGTCATGACCTATGTCGTCCTGCCGATGTCGCGCTTCAAGGGCGGGCACAATCCGCACTTTCCGCCGGAAATGGGCCCGCAGCTCTATAACGCCCTGTTCGCCCACATGGTCCTGGTCGGGCTGGCCATAGCGTGGACGCTGCGCGGGGCGCTGAAAAAAGCTTGATCGCCAGGGGCGGCGTCTGTACGCGTGGCGCCTGAAAACCTGAAGGGAGCGGTCATGGCTGAAGATGAAGACGAAATCGTCGTGAAGGATTCGAACGGGACGCGCCTTAAGGACGGCGACAGCGTCACCCTGATCAAGGACCTCAAGGTCAAGGGTTCGGGCGGCGTGACGCTGAAGCGCGGAACCCTGGTGAAGAACATCCGCCTGACCGGCGACCCCGACGAGATCGAGGCCAATGTCG
>CAMLLA010000289.1 GCA_946480525.1 uncultured Asticcacaulis sp.
GGCGCGCGAAGCCCTGGAAGCGATCATTCCGAACTATATCTGCGTCATCGAGCAGGTGCCGCCGGCCTTTTCGGCGATCAAGGTCGACGGCAAGCGCGCCTACGACCTGGCGCGCCAGGGCGTCGAGGTCGAACTGAAGGCGCGCGAAGTCGAAGTGTTCGACCTGACTCTCGATGCCTTCGATACGGAAACCGCCACCCTCACGCTCCACTGCGGCAAGGGCACCTATGTCCGCTCCGTTGCCCGCGACTTGTGCGCCGACCTGGGCGTTTGCGGCCACGTTTCGATGCTCCGGCGCGAGGCGGTAGGCGCATTTGCAACAAAGAACGCAATAACACTGGAAAAGCTGACCGATTTAGTGCATAGAGGCGCCGCTTTTGACGCTTTGCTTGGCGTAGAGACGGCGCTGGACGACATCCCGGCCCTGCCTGTGACGCAAGACGAGGCCCAAAAGCTGAAGCAAGGCCGCGATCTTGCCCTTCTGCCCCGTCAGTTAGCGACTGTCACCGAGGCTCTTAAAGCCCGCCGCGAGGCTGGTTTTGAAGCGTTCTCCGACACGGTTCAGGCGGTAGCGGACGGTCAGGTCATCGCACTTTGCGAATTGCGCGGTGGGAAAGTCTTCCCGACGCGTATTTTGAACCTTTAATCCTAAGTCATAGGAGTTACCCGATGTCGATTACTGCTGATCGCAAGACAGAAGTCATCAAGACCCACGCCCGTTCCGAAGGCGACACCGGCGGCCCGGAAGTGCAGATCGCTATCCTCAGCGAGCGCATTGCCAACCTGACCGAGCACTTCAAGGAACACAAGAAGGACAACCACAGCCGCCGCGGCCTCCTGAAAATGGTTTCGCAGCGCCGTCGTCTCCTCGACTACCTGAAGGGCCGTGACAACGACCGTTATCAGGCCATCATCCAAACGCTCGGCATCCGCCGCTAAGTTTGACACCAGGGGCTTGGGGCAAACACCTCAAGCCCTTGTTTTTATAAGCATTTCCCAGCGAAGCGCCAAAGTACGTTTCTGGCAGTTCGCCGTTAGGAAATGCGACAAGCAAAAAACTTCGCCTACCGCAGCTGTGCGGCAAACAGCAGGACGACCCTCGCGAATGGCGAGGTTTACACACCCCGCGAAGCACCGGATGTTTCGCTGATCACACGGACCTGAAGCGTGAATCACAAATAGGTCCTCTCATCGCCGCTCCGATAGCGGCTGACTCCGAAAGCATGGGGCTTGAGGAGTCTAACGCGCTAAAGCAGCGAAGCGGTAGCGCAACGTACGAAAGAAACGCAATGTTTGACATCAAAAGAAAATCCATCGACTGGGCCGGACGCAAGCTGACCCTGGAAACGGGCCGTATCGCCCGCCAGGCCGACTCCGCCGTCCTCGCCACCTATGGCGAAACCACCGTGCTGGCGACCGTCGTGTATGCCCGCGCGCCCAAGCCCGGTCAGGACTTCTTCCCGCTGACCGTGAACTATCAGGAAAAGACCTTCGCCGCCGGCAAGATCCCGGGCGGCTACTTCAAGCGCGAAGGCCGTCCTTCGGAAAAGGAAACCCTGGTTTCGCGCCTGATCGACCGCCCGATCCGTCCGCTGTTCGTCAAGGGCTTCAAGAACGAAGTCCAGGTCGTCGCCACCGTCCTGTCGCACGACATGGAAAACGATCCGGATATCGTCGCCATGGTTGCCGCTTCGGCCGCGCTGACGCTGTCGGGCGTGCCGTTCATGGGCCCGATCGGCGGCGCCCGCGTCGGCGTCATCGACGGTGAATACGTCCTCAACCCGACCCTCGACCAGATGAAGGAATCGGACCTGGATCTGGTCGTCGCCGGCACCCAGGACGCGCTGATGATGGTCGAATCCGAAGCCAAGGAACTGTCGGAAGACAAGATGCTCGGCGCTCTGATGTTCGCCCATGCCGGCATGCAGCCGGTCATCGACGCCATCATCGAAATGGCCGAACACGCTGCCAAGGAACCCTTCGAGTTCGAAGCCGAAGACTTCTCCAGCATCGTCAATTCGATCAAGGGCCTGGTCGGTCAGGACATCCGCGACGCCTATACGATCCAGGGCAAGCACGCCCGTCACGACGCCGTCAGCGCCGCCAAGTCCAAGGCTGCTGTCGCCCTGGTGAAGACCGAAGAGAACCCGAACGGCGTCGACGCCAACAAGTTCTCGGCCGCCTTCAAGGAATGCGAAGCCGAAGTCCTGCGTCGCGACATCATCGATCATGGCAAGCGCGTTGACGGCCGTCCGGTCGACAAGGTCCGCGCCATCGTGTCGGAAGTCGGCGTTCTGCCGCGCACCCACGGTTCGGCCCTGTTCACCCGTGGGGAAACCCAAGGCCTGGTCGTTGCCACGCTCGGCACTGGCGACGACGAGCAGTTCATTGACGCGCTGGAAGGCACGTACAAGGAAAAGTTCCTGCTGCACTACAACTTCCCTCCGTACTCCGTCGGTGAAACCGGCCGCATGGGTTCGCCCGGCCGCCGCGAAATCGGTCACGGCAAGCTGGCTTGGCGCGCCCTGCGTCCGATGCTGCCGGCGACGGAAGACTTCCCGTACACCATCCGCCTGGTCTCGGAGATCACCGAGTCGAACGGTTCGTCGTCGATGGCGACCGTCTGCGGTGGTTCGCTGGCTCTTATGGACGCCGGTGTGCCGCTGAAGCGTCCGGTTTCGGGTATCGCCATGGGCCTGATCCTGGAAAAGGACGGCTATGCGGTTCTGTCGGACATCCTGGGCGACGAAGATCACCTGGGCGACATGGACTTCAAGGTCGCCGGCACCTCGGAAGGCATCACCTCGCTGCAGATGGACATCAAGGTCCCCGGCATCACCGAGGAGATCATGACCAAGGCACTGCGTCAGGCCAAGGACGGCCGTCTGCACATCCTGGGTGAAATGAACAAGGCCATTTCGGGTGCCCGCGAAGAGCTGGGTGAATTTGCCCCGAAGATCGAAACGATCAAGATCGCGGTCGACAAGATCCGCGAAGTCATCGGTTCGGGCGGCAAGGTTATCCGCGAAATCGTCGAAAAGACCGGCGCCAAGGTCGACATCCAGGACGACGGCACGATCAAGATCGCCGCTTCGGAACAGTCGAAGATCGACGCCGCGCGCGACTGGATCAAGTCGATTGCCTCGGAGCCGGAAATCGGGGCCATCTACAAGGGCAAGGTCGTGAAGATCGTCGATTTCGGCGCCTTCGTGAACTTCTTCGGCGCCAAGGACGGCCTGGTCCACATCTCGCAGATCAAGCCGGAAAAGATCGCCAAGGTCTCCGACGTCCTCAATGAGGGCGACGAAGTGAAGGTGAAGTTCTTAGGGCTCGACGATCGCGGCAAGACAAAGCTCAGCATGAAGGTGGTCGACCAGGAAACCGGTGAGGATCTGACCGAAAAGCTGGAAGCCGAGCGCGCCGAGCGTCAGGCGGCCCGCGCTGCCGCTGGCGAAGACGCCGACGAAGGCGAGCTGGAAACGGCTGACGGTGGTGATCGTCCGGACCGTGGCGACCGTCGTCCGCGCCGTCGCCGTCGCGACTAACGCTGTCGACTTACGGGGTGAAGGGGGTGAGCAGCGCAGGTTTGCTTCTTAAGCAAACCTGATGAAATCGATACTAAATGTATCGATTTCCGCGACGAACGCTCGAAGCCATGCGAAGAGCGGCCCCTTCGCTCTTTAAGATAAGAAAAATGGGCGGTCCCTTTAGGGGTCGCCCATTTTTCTTATTCCTAAGGCGAGGGTCACGGACCCCTCGACCCCATAACGCGACGGCGCTAGAACGGCAGGTATGGAGATCACCGACAAAATCCTCGACCGCGCCGCTATCCAGCAATTGGCCACCAAGGGCGAACCCGTCATCCTGACCGGGTGCGAACTTGAAGAGGTCGATCTGTCTGACCTTGTGCTCGATGGCTGGGTGTTCGACGACTGCATCCTGAAGAAGGCGAAGTTTGTTTCCGCCAAGCTGGAGAACGCGCAGTTCATCAAGTGCAAGGGTGCGATGGCCGACTTCACCAGTGCGGTCATGAACGAAGCCAAATTTACCGGCTGCGACTTCAACAATGTGTTGTTTCGCGGCGCGACCCTGGCGCAGGCCGAGTTCAAGCGCTGCAAGCTGACGGGCGCGAATTTCAATACCGCCAAGACGCTCGATATCAGCTTTGAGGAATGCCGGCTGAATGATGCCCGTGTAAACGATATTTCGTTCAATAAGCAGCACCTGAGGTCGCTCGATTTTCACAATGCCGATCTTCAGCGCTGCGATTTTCGCAATGCTGTGTTTGAAGATTGTTCATTGCGCGATGCTTTGCTGAACAATGCGCGTTTTGAAGGGGCGGACTTGCGCGGCACGGATATCGGCGGCGTGCGGCTGGATGATGCCAAACGCTTTAAAGGCGCGACGATTTCCAAGACTCAGGCCGCAGAACTACTGGCGGAACTGGGTTTGAAGGTGCGGTAGCGTTTTTCTCCTCCCCACAAGGTGGGGAGGTGTCAGCGGGCGAAGCGAAGGTGACGGAGGGGGCGACTCTGGCCGTTGTACCCCTCCGGCGAGACAAGCTCGCCACCTTCCCATTCCATGGGGAGGAGAAGTTAAATCAACCCATTCTGCTTCAACACCGCATCAAGCCCGGTATTGCCGCTGGGTGTTGTGCAGCCTGCCATCGAACATCCGGCATTGATCAGCAACCGCGCACCGCGCGCATAGTCGCCGTGCCCGTAGTTGGTTGAGCCATGATGCAAGAATCCCGCCGGTGTCGCCTTGTACATCCGGTCCGGCGATTCCAGTGGCGCACCCTCGGAAATCAGCAGCTTCATCATGTCGGCATCGCCGCGCCAGCACGCATAGTGCAGCGCCGTGATGCCGCCGTCACCTGCGCTTTCCACCGGCACACCGGCGTCCAGCATCGCCTTGACTGCCTTGAGATTACCTGCCTCGGCCAATTGCGTGAATAGCCGGGCATTGGCGGGCGAATGCGCGCTTTCTGCCGGCACCTCACCGCTGGCACCGGCAATCACACTGTCGATGGCGCTCAGACGCGTATCCGCTCCACGCGCTGCCAGCAGATCGGCCACCGCCATCTGGCCGCTGACGACGGCCATGGCATAGGGCGTGCGGCCATCCTCGCGCGCGGCGTCGAGATCGGCGCCATAATTAATCAGCATGCTGATGATATTCGGCGACCGGTTGCGCCTTACTGCCCAATGCAGGGCCGTATCGCCTTCGGCGTTGGCTGCGTTGGGGCTACCCCCGGCCTCAAGCAACAGGCGCAAACCTTCAGGGTCCTCGCGATCGAGCATGTGCCGGATGGCATGGCCGTCAACGCTGGCGCCGAATTCCAGCAGCACCTTAAGG
>CAMLLA010000290.1 GCA_946480525.1 uncultured Asticcacaulis sp.
ACCAGAACGGTTGCCTAGTCCCCACCTGAGAATCGCCCGAGGATTTTCAGCCTGTTCTCAGCATTCCGGCAGGACGGTGTGAAACCCGTTGCGCACGGCTTGGACGAACCCGGTCATCCTGTTGGTATCGTTCAACAGGTGGGACATGAGTTCGTGGCTGATATCCAGCTCGACGCCCCGCATGCGAACGCCGCGATTGCAGATATTGTCGGCCTGTGTTGCGTGGCCCTGGCGCGGACCGTCACACACGACGAAGCCGCTAGCCATCAGGCAGCCCGATATCGAAGCGCTCAGCGCTGCGTCCAGGCCACCAATGCGGACTTCGCCTGTCCGCTTGTGGCAGGCGTACCTGCCGCGGATGCTTATGATCGTCTGGCATTTCCGTGCAAGAGCGAGGCTGTCCGGGTGATGGTGCAACGGCCGCGGAACCAGCCGGCTCCCGCCTTCCTCGACTTCCCAAACCGCCCGACACGACACAACCGTATGGAGACTCAGATCGTTCCCGGCAATATGCGCGGCGCAGACATCGGTCCCCGGCTCAACCATTCCGCCATACTGTGCGAAAATGGCAAGATTCAGACTGGCTGTGCGTGTATCAACCCAGAAATGCGCCGGGTTGCCGAATGAAACACTTTCTGTGGTCTCTCCAGATACGAAATCTGCAAGCATTTTGCTTTTCTCCGACCCCTAGCAGCACAACCATAAGCCGAAACCACCTAATAAATTTTGAAGGAAAACCTCCTCTCAAAGTTGTGATCGGTTCGTGATCGGCAGGCATGGATCCATCGCCGGACGGGAAACAGCCGCGCATTGACATCCGAGCTCCGGAAAGACCTAAGATCACAAGGCGCAGGATTGAGAGGAATCGCAAACCGGAAAGGGCGGTGGATTTTGACCAGGAAGCTCAGCGGATTAGTGGCGCTTGTCGTGATAGCGTGCGCGACATCGGCACAGGCTGAAACGCCGGAGGCCGCGGCAAAAGCGACCTTGCGCCAGGCATTGGGCGCGATTTCGCAGGCGGACGGATCGACAGCCCGGAAGCTGATCGGATCGGTCAACGTCGCGGATCTGCCCGACGAGCAAAAGGCATTGGCTGGCTGCATCGGTGAACGGCTGAATTTGGCGTCGGACGTTTCGCCTCCCCAGGCCGGGATAACCGGTCACGCCTCCCGGCTTTACCGTCAATACTGGCTGGACGCGGCCATGGGCAGGCAGCCCGTCGAGCAGGCGGAAGAGACGCTGCGCCTTGAACTTACTCAGACCCTGCATCTGGACCCAGTCACGGATTGGGAGGGCGTCGAGGCCGCTCTGGAGGCCGCCGTCAAAAAACAGGGCTACGGCAGTCTCATGGGTCGAACCGGTCGATTGCGTGAATTCATGGTCTGGACGTCGGAAAGGACCGAAACCCGCGACGTCACCCTTCCTGAGGGGGCGCACAACGTCAGGGTAACCTATCTGGACAATTTCGCCAGCATGGGGTGGTCGAAATACCTGTCGTGTGACCGGATCGGCACCGGCGGCTGGGCGAAGCCGGACGGGCTCTATGCCGTCGTGCCGGCCTATCCGTCCCTCGACCACGAACTGTTCAGGCTGGCATTTCTGACCCATGAAACCCAGCACTTCGCCGACTACGACCGGTTTCCCGGCCTCAAGCCGTGGGAACTGGAATACCGCGCCAAGCTCGTCGAACTAACCTATGCGCAAGACATATCTCCGCTGCTTCTGAGAGGGTTCAGCAGCGCTATCGGTCAAGACCCGGCGGATTCGCACGCCTATGCCAATGGGCGTGTCCTGGCCGATATCAGGACGCGCCTGAACGTTGCACGAGACGCCGACCTGACCGCGCTGCCGCTGGCCGACATTCAGCGCGCGGCGCTGGACACCCTTATGGCGGATTCGCAGGAAAGACCGGCGCGCCCGGCGCCGGCGTCATGACGCGGGGGCCTTGCCACCGAAGATATCCGGAAGGCGGAATGCCACCGCCGGGCCCTTTGCCGACAGCCGCTTGGCGCTCTGGCAGGCAGGCTCGACGCCACGCCTGCACGCGATCCGGTAGTATCGCACAGCCTCGGACGCGTTGGCCTTGGTGCCGGAGCCCTTTTCGTGCATCAGCCCAAGCGCATGGCAACCGGCGCCACTGCCAAGGTCACACGACTGCTTGAACGTCCTGGCGGCAGCTGCGGCATCCTTCGACGCGGCCGTACCGGTGACGTACATCCGGCCCAGGATCAGGCAGGCGTCGGCATCCCTGGCCGCGCAACCCCTCTTCGCATCGGCAAGAATAATCTGATCCGCCATGGTGGCAGCGGAAACGGGCCGGCTGGATGCGGGTGAGGACGTCTTGCCCGGGACCGGGACAGACTTCGCCGGCGCGGCCTTCGTCACGACCTCAGCTGGCGGTTTGGGCTCTGGCGGTTTGGGCTTCGGCGCGGCCTTTACCCGCGCGGCCACCTTGCCGCAGGACCTGGTCGCGCAGGCGTTTTTTTTGCTGCGGACGGTCCGTCGGGCAGGTTCAGGCTTGGCCGGTTCAGGTTCGTCGGCAACGGTCCACACGGCACCAAGCGGTTCGTGCCTGGATCGGGACGTCGAGGAGTCGTGTTTGGCGGCCGGCCAATAGAGATCGCCTTCCGCTACAGCAATGCCCGACCACGTCAAACCCGCGATGATGAGGAACAAAACCAGGCTGAGGGTCGGCTTCATATGCTGCACTGCTACACGGCTGCCGCCGGATCGGCGGCAAAATAGAAGCATAAATAGCTTATCCGGCCAGGACACCGGTATTCCCCTCTCAGTTGCCGGAGAGGTCTGGATGTGACGATTAGCATCACTTCGCACATGCACACCGAAAGGGCGACGCGCGTGCGATCACGCCGGTTAATCCGGCCAGCTGAGCGCCACCACACCGTCGGCCGGTGCGTCGAATTCGCGCGCGCCATCGCCCGCTTGGCGTGTTCGGAAACGCGACACCTCCGGCCCGACGGTTTCCGGTGTAATATCGGGTAGCGCCCTTCCCTGTTTCGGCATCAGGCGGATACGCGCGGAATAATCCGCCGGCCCCTTCAGCATCAGGTGAACGCTGTTTGGATTAAGCACCACCTTGTAGGGATAGTCCGCGAAGATTCGGAACGGGATGTCGCGCTCAAAGAAACCGCGTGCGGCGATGATGAAAGCGCCGCCACAGCCATAGATCTCCTGGCCGACCTGCCCGGCGGCCTGACCGTCGACATAGAGGTCCTCCATCGGGAAGGACAGGTTGCGGTCGATATAGCCGTTACGGATATCGTCCTTCGCCACCGCATCTTCGGGCAGGGAGTCCGGATAGTAGGCCCAGCTCCGGTCGAAGGCAAAGCGGCGGAATTCGGCCAGCAGGACCTTCATCTTGGGCGGCAGGTCCTCGGCCGCCAGATGCAGCACCTCATCGAAGGCCGAAAAGGATTCGAAGCATTCATAGGCCGCCATGTATGGCGCGTCGTGCAGGCAGGTCGCGCCGAAGAAGTTGCTGTAATGCCTGGCGTGATCGATCGTCGAATCCCACAGCGCACAGTTATGGACGAAACTGGCGAGAAAGACCTGGGCCTGCGACAGGTAGCGCTCGTTCTCATCCTGTTTCCACAGCTTGATACAGGCGGCGATGCCCCAGGCCGTCAGGTTGGTCTGGTAGACCAGCTCGAAGCGCATGTCCTCGCACGCCTTCATGGCGGCACGGGCTTCGTCGAGGTACTTTTCATCACCGGTCAACTGGTGGGCCTGAAGCATGATGTAGGCGTAAAGACCGGCCACATCGGTCTGACCGTAACCATCGCCACGCGTTTCGGTGATGACCTTGAAGTTGCGGACATCATACTGGACCGGCCAGACATATTTGAAGTGATGCGCCGCCCTGACGGCGTAGGCCAGCGAATCCATGAACAGTTTACGGGCCTTGGTGTCGCCCTTGATCGCCAGCCGGGCCAGGTTCATCAGCGGATGATAGAGATACCAGGCATCGACCGCATCGGCATCCTTGTCATCGCCGACATTGGGCAGGTAGCGTCGGATCGTGCCCAGCTTCTTGTCGTAGAACCGCCCCATGCCGGCCATGAGCCTGTCCTTGAACGGCACCTTTTCGCCCGTCAGCATTTCGTATTCGTCAAGCGACGAGGCGACGCTCATCTGCACCATCGAGTCCGGATATTCGGCGTCCGTATAGGGATGCAGGTAAAGATGCCCGTAATGATCGACACGCGCGACGGATGCCGTTTGCAAATCGTGCAGTGTTTTCTGTGCGCGTTGCGGCCAGTCATGGAATTTCAGCTCCGGCCGATCGAGATGCGCATAGATATCGGCAATCATATCGACAAAACGGCGTGCGCCGCCAATCTCGTCGCTGGCCCACTCGGCGCGAAAAACGAGAAAGGCGTCGGATACGACATATTCGGTCCCGGCCTTGAGTGGCGACGTCGGTGGCGAGTTTCCATTGGGCGCGGCGGGCGGTTGGTAGCCCAGTTCCGGCCATTCGCCGCCGACGACGCCGTCAGGCTTGGTGCCTGTGGCTGCGAAGTAGGGATTAAGCGCCGTCAGGTTCTGCATATACAGGACGGTACCGAACCGAGGCTCGTCCAGATGGAAGAAACACAGGCCGGTATTGAAACCGCGCTGTCCGGCTTCGACATTGCCCTTGGCGCCCAACGGATCGTTATCATTATCCAGCACGTAGAGGTCGCGCGGCCAGAACGGGATCAGCAGATCAACCGATGGCTTGAGCGTTAGGCGAACGCGAGCCAGCTCCTCACCCAGTGTAGAGAACTCCAACCGCCACGCGCCCGCCTCGCTGGTCAGGTCTGCCGTGAACCCCTGCGCAGATGTTTCCAGTGTTTCAACTGTGTAGGGGCCGGAGCCCAAAATGGTCCGAAGGGCGACACCGCCAGCACCTGGCCGCGTGAATCGGATCCACAGCGTGTCGCGTCCCTCGCACGCGTCAACCGTCAAATTGCCGAGCTTAAAAGAGGTTTTGGGTGTCGTGCAGCTCTGCAGGTCTGTTCTCACCCGCAGCGTTTCCTGGGTGAAGCCCGGCAAGGCGCGCGCAAGGGTATCCGCCATAACTATCTCCAGTGATCGGGACCAAGAATGACGAGTGATCCAAAAGTCAAAAATTTACGTAGGAGCGCAATTTCGACCACTGACCGGTAAACACACGAGCCGGATTGGCCCGTGTGTTTATCAGATGACTGTAAGAGGGTTCAGAAGCCGATTTTAACGCCGGTATCCGGCTTTACGCGGCTTTCGTCGCTCAGGCGTTCGAGTAGCTTACCAAGGCGCGTTAACGCCTCAGCACTCCGCCAGGATGGGGCGAACGCCGGCGCGCACGGTAG
>CAMLLA010000291.1 GCA_946480525.1 uncultured Asticcacaulis sp.
GTCTTCGCGCCAGCCGACGATCAGGGCCTGAAGCGCTCGACCGCCGCCGAGCGTTCGACGATCGCCGAGCTGTGGCTGACCCGCAGCTGGCCGATCTACCAGGCCTGGTCGATGTCGAGTGACGCCAACTGGAAGGCCACGGGCCTGCCGGTCGCCGACAACGACTTTGCCCGCTCGGCCGTCGTCGATGCCACGCGCTCTTACGTTTCGCAAATGTCGACGCTTCTTTCGGCGAACAATGTCCGCGTCTCCTATCCGCTGGTCATCTGGCGCGACCAGAACAATATGCTGAAGGTCTGTGCCTGCGGCAACGAAAAAGCCTATCATTTCATCCGCGAAGACCTGAGCGTGCCGAACACGATCTCCGGCCGCGAAGGCCCGATGTTGGCCATCCCGGAAAACGTGCTGTCGGCTTTTGGCGCGGGTTCGTCCAGTGCGTCCAGCGCCTCCAAATATGCCCCCCTGCCCGCGGTAGATCCCATCGTTCCGGCGCCGAAACCCGCGCCCGCCGCAAAGCCCGCGCCGGCTCCGGTACCAGCCGCAACTCAGGCGAAGCCGGCAGCCACGGCCGTCCAGGTCAAGAAGACCGAGACAAAGACGACCACCCAGACCCGTTATCCAACCGATTTCGGTCCGGACAGCTGAGTTTCGCGCATTCATTCAAACAAACAAAAACCCCGCCGGAGCGATCCGGCGGGGTTTTCTAATTCGCTTGTCGCTTCAGTCTTACGACTCGGCGGCGTCGGCATTGCCCGAAGAGGCGGCCGAAGCCATGGCGGCGCGCAGTTCGTCGCCTTTCGAACCGCGGGTCGAGTTCATCGAGCGCTCGACGATACGAGCCGACTTACCACGACGGTCACGCAGGTAGTACAGCTTGGCGCGACGGACGACGCCGCGGCGCTTGACTTCGATCGACTCGATCATCGGCGAGACGAGCGGGAACTTGCGCTCGACGCCTTCGCCGAAGCTGATCTTGCGGACCGTGAAGGTTTCATTGATGCCGGTGCCGGCGCGGGCGATGCAGACGCCTTCGAAGGCCTGGACGCGCTCGCGCTCGCCTTCCTTGATCTTGACGTTGACGCGCAGGGTGTCGCCGGGCTGGAATGCCGGAAGCGTCTTGCCAGCCTTCAGCTTGGCGACTTCTTCGGCTTCGATCTGCTGGAGCAGGTTCATGTTAAACTCCTTCAATTGTCGTCGTGCCATTTGACACGCAGTTGAGGCTTAAGTGCCTTTTGCCTGTGATTTGGAAAGATAAGCCGCCCAGAGATCCGGACGCCGCTCCTTCGTGGTTGCCTCTCTTTGTTCCTGCTTCCACTTGGCCATCTTCTTGTGATCGCCAGACAGAAGCACTTCGGGGATGTCGAGGCCTTCGAACGAACGGGGCCGCGTATATTGCGGCTGTTCGAGAAGTCCATCCTCGAAGCTTTCATTATCGAGACTGGCCGCCGCGCCGAGAACCCCCGGAATAAGCCGCAACGTCGCCTCAATCGTCACCATCGCCGCCGCTTCTCCGCCCGCAAGGACGGCGTCGCCGACGCTGATTTCCTCAAACCCGCGTGCGTCAAGCACACGCTGATCCACCCCTTCGAACCGGCCGCACAGGACGATCAGTCCAGGTGCAGTGGCCCATTCCTTGACTTTCGCCTGGGTCAGGGGCCGACCCCGGGCGGACATGTACACCTTAGGGCGGTCAGAAATCTCAATCGAATCAAGCGCTTTGGCGATAACATCCGCCTTCAGAACCTGACCCGGCCCGCCGCCTGCGGGGGTGTCGTCAAGAAAGCCGCGCTTATCGCTCGAAAAGTTGCGAATGTCCAGTGTTTCCAAGGACCAGAGGTTAGATTCTTTCCACGAAGTCCCGATCAGCGAGACGCCGAGCGGGCCGGGAAAGGCCTCAGGGAACATGGTCAGGACGGTGACGTTGTAAGGCGCGGACATGATGGCGCGCGCCTTAGCACACTCAGGCCCAAACGCAAATCAGCGTTTCAATCGCAATGTCAAGCCATAGGTTCGCGGCTGACCCATGAAGGCATCGAACGTGCCCGCCTGGAACGGCGCCGAGAAGACGACCTGGTAATAGTCGACATCGGTCAGGTTGCGGCCCCACAGGTCCAGCGCCCAGCGGCCGTCCGGCGCGCCGAACGACACCTGGCCGTCATAAAGCGTATAGGCCTTTTGCACCTTGATCGGATTGAGGTCCGAACCGGTATTGTAATCGCTGTTGTATTTGCCGTTCAGCGTGGCGGTCCACAGGAGGCCAGCGACCTCGCCCGTATAGTCGATGCCGTAGGCCGCCGACCATTCGGGCGCGAACGACGCCGTGCCATTCGGCACCAGGGCCAGACCCGGGATCGCTTCGGGGCCGAACTTCGCTTCGTTGTAGACCGCGCCGGCGCGCAACGACACCGGACCGACATGATACTGGCTTTCCAGCTCCACACCCTTGGAGCGCAGATGCGGCACGGAGTTGACGACGAAGTTGGTGCCCAGGAAGGTGTTGAGCTGGAAGTTGCGGAAATGGGTATCGAACGCCGCCACATCGAAGATCAGGCGGTTGGCGAGGAAACGGCCCTTCATGCCGATCTCGTAAGACTGCGAGGTTTCAGCCTTGAACGCGGTGTCGGGATCGATGCTCAGGTCGGGCTTCTGCTCGCGGTCGAGGTTGAAGCCCGCGCCCTTCCAGCCTTGCGACAGCGAAGCATAGGTCATGACGGCCGGCGTCGCCTGCCACTTGACCCGCAGCGAGCCGGTGCCGGCGTCTTCGCCATTGATCTGAGCCAGACGGAAAGAGGTAAAAGCCGGATTGGCCCAGGGCTGACAGATGGTGCCCTTCGACGCAGTGGCCAGACGGCAGGCAATGCCGCCGTCGGTCGTCGTATAACTGCTGCTCAAACGCTTGGTTTGGCGGTTGAGGCGGGCGCCGGCCTGGACCGACAGGGTGTCGCTGAGGTCCCATTCGGCGTGACCGAAGACGGCGAAGTTGCGCTCGGTCTGCTGATGGACGTCGCGGGCGCCCTGGCCCTGGGCGAAGGATTGTCCGACCGGGCGGCCGGTCAGGGTTGAGACGCGATTGGCGTCGGCGCCGGCCGACAGCAAGAGACCGATATAGGCTTCGTAGTCGGCGCCATAAAGCGTCTGGTCGTGGCGGGTCAGTTCTTCCTGATCGAGGAAGACGCCCAGCATCCAGTCGACCTTACCCGTGGTGCCGTTCAGGCGGACTTCCTGCGAGATCGTGTCGAAGCGGTTGCCGAAGCTGCCGTCCGGATCGCGGTAATAGATGTCGGCCGACGAGAAATCGGCATCGTATCCGTTCACATGATCCCAATGACGGATCGCCGTCACCGAGGTCAGCTGGATGGTGTCCGTGACCTTCAGATCGATCTGCGCCGACAGGCCAGCATCGGTGATTTCCTGATCCGTCGGACGGTTCGACCAGGCGCGGCGGGCATGGATATCCGCCGTCGCCGCCGTACCTTCGTCCGTCGCCAGGCTGTCGACATAGGCGCGCGTGCCGCCAACCGCCACGGCCGTGCCAGTGCAGCAGACCTCGTCACGCTTCGTGTAATCGGCGATCAGGCGGACGCGCATGGAACCGTTCGGCACGTAGAGCAGCTGACCGCGCGCCGACCAGTAGTTCTGGTCGCCGTCATCGGTGCGCGTGCGCGGGCCTTCGCCGACCGAGACCTTGTACTGGCCATCGCGCTGACGCTTGACCAGGCTGAGCGACCCAGCCCAGTGCTCGCTCAAAGCGCCCGTGGCGTAGGCGGAAACACCATGGGCATTCATATTGCCGAGGGTCAGGTCCAGCGTTTGGGACTTTGTGAACGACGGCAGCTTCGACACGACCTGGATAACGCCGGCGGAAGCGCCCTTGCCATAGACGTCCGACTGGGGACCTTTGAGGATTTCGATGCGGTCGATCGGCCCCAGGTCACTCATGGCGGTGGCGGTACGGACGCGGGTGACGCCGTCGATGACGACGCCCACCGACGATTCCAGGCCCGGATTGTCACCCACCGTGCCGACGCCGCGCAGGCGCGCTGTCGTCTGTGCCTCATTTGCTGTCGAGGTGATCAGCAGGGACGGCGTCAGTGTCTGGAGGTCCTTCAGGTCGTGAGCATAGACCTTGTCCATCGCGTCGCCCGTCACAACCGCCACCGACAAGGGTGTGCGGCTCAGGCGTTCGGGCTTTTTCTGTGCCGTGACGATGACTTCGCCGGATGACTCTTGAGCCAGAACAGGTGTGACAACGAACAGGCTGCAAAGTGCGGATGCGGCCAGAAGACGCGATGATAACGACATGAAGTTTTCCCGGTGACGACCCTTTGTGCGGGTCTTGCCCGGCGCGATAATCGCTTTGATCCGCCTGCGCAAGCGCTTATAACCGTCCTCGCGAAGAAAGTTGACCTTAGGTAAATTAACTAAAGGTACTCACGAACCGCCCGCCTCCGGTCTTTGCCTTCCGGCCGCAACCTGCTATAGATGATCGTGCGCACAAGGGCGCAGCCGGTCCGCGGGCAGGGAATTTCCCACCTTTCTCTCGTTTCTTACGAACAGCTTCCAGCCCTCTTTCGCGGACATTCCGGGCGTACGGATAAGGCGTTCGTCATGACCATGATCCCCAAACAGCTATCAAAGACCGCGGACCTCAATCTCGAATTCTATAAGAAGCAGGCCAAGTCCCTGCTGAAGTGTGCCCGATCCGGTGATGCGGAGGCCAATGCGCGCTTACGCAAATATGCGGACGGCGATACCGCCCTGCATGTTGCCCAGCTGGCCGTTGCGCGCGAACAGGGCTTTGCGTCGTGGCCGCGTTTCCAGGCTTTCATCATTGAGTCCAGCCTCGACTTCAAAGCGTTGACCGAACGGTTTATCGAGGCGGCATTGTCGGATGAGGCGCGGGCGTCCGCCATGCTGGCCGATTATCCCGAACTGGCCGAGGCCGGGCTATATGCGGCGCTGGTCCTGGGTGACTGGGGGCGGGTTGCGGCCGCACTCGCACTTGATCCTGAGCTGGCGCTTGTCGCTTCGGGACCGAAGGGTTGCGACCCGCTGCTCTATGTCTGCTTTTCGCGGTTTGGCCGCAAGGGTGCGGAACGGGAGCAAACCATCGCCCTGACAGCGCGGTTGCTTCTGACACGCGACGCCAACCCGGATGCGGCGTTCGCGGCCGATCATGGGCCATTGTCTTGTCTTTATGGCGCCAGCGGCGTGCTCAACAATGCCGAGCTGACACGTATACTGCTGGAAGCCGGTGCCGATCCGAATGATGGCGAGTCGCTCTATCACGCCACCGAGCATCGCGACCTGGAATGCC
>CAMLLA010000292.1 GCA_946480525.1 uncultured Asticcacaulis sp.
TGCGCTGTTCAGGCGTCAGATTGTCACGAATGGCTGCGGCTTCACGGGCCGCGTCCTTGTCTCCGGATTTGGCCGCGATGGTGAACCACTTATAGGCCTGGGCCGGGCTGAGGGGCATGCCCTGTCCCTGATTATACAGCATGCCGAGATTATACTGGCTGTCGCTGACGCCACGTTCCGCCGCGCGGCGGAAGTACATTGCCGCCGTGATCTGGTTCTGCGGCCCACCGATACCGTTGTAGTACATGGTGCCGATGTTGAACATGGCCTTGGCGATGCCGGCATCGGCGGCACGCTGCGCCCATTTGCGGGCCTCGACGGGATTGGGGGCCATATAACCCCCGTCCCCGTTATAGATACCGCTCAGCTCGAACTGCGCCGGGGCGTAGCCCTGGTTGGCGACTTCCTCAAGCTTCTCGACGGCGCCCGGGGCACGCGCCTGAAGCAGGCGCAGGGCGGACTGATATTTGGCGCTCAACAGGCCTTCGTCGGCGGCTTGCGTGACCACCGCGGCAACCGGGGTCGGAGCCGCCTGACGGGAGCCGGCGCCTTCGGACATGCTCTGGTTCACGACGATGTAGCCACCGACCGCGACACCGGCGACGGCCACGGCAATCGCTGACGCCTTGATGGCATTGGAAACCGTATTTTCCCTCGCCCCACGTCCGGGCGCCACGCCACGCCGCACCGCAGGCTTGAGCCCAAGGCCGCTCAGCGCGCCCGGCTTGCGGCCCTGCTCGCCTTCCATGCTGGCGCGAACCGCCGCCCGCGCCGCCGCCAGCGCATCACGTGTCGATACCGACACACCGCCGTCGGCGTCTTCCGTCACGAAATCGCGGCCGCCAAACTGGCGCTGGGGCACATCGGTCTCTTCGTCTTCGATTTCGAACGTCGCCCGCGGCGCTGAAACGGCCTCGGCCCGCGCGCCATCGAAACGGTGCCCATCAAAACGCGGCGACGTCTTCTTCGCCACATCGATGTCGGCAAACGGATCACTGTCATCGTCGTCCGCCTTGCCCACAGGCACGAGGTCGTATTCGAGATCGTCCTCGATAAAAGGGTCGAATTCAGGCTTGAAAGCCTGCCGGGTTGCGGCAGACGCCTTGGGAGATTGTGGCGCGCCCCGCACAACCGGCTCAAGCAGATGCGCCGTAAGGTCAACCGGCTCATCCTCGGACAGGCCGGCGCCATCCAGCACGTCATCGCGCCAGACTTCGGGCGCGGGCTTTGGAGCTTCAGGCTTGGGTGCCTCGGGCGCCGCTTGCATTTCGGGCCCCTCCACGGCGTCCGCCGCAAAGGGATTGGGCAGGTCGCTGGCGGGCCGCGCGACACGCGGCGCGGCGTCCAGCCCGCTTTCAGCCAGCAAGCTCTGGGTCTGCACCTGAGCCAGCTTCTGGTCGATGCGGTTGCGCGCCTCTTCAAGCAGCCTGGCCGTGCGCTCTTCCGACTGGCGGATGCGGTCACCCAGTTCGCTGCGCGACTGGTCGCGATGCTGCTCAAGGAACTGGCCGACGCCTTCGACGGCCTGCCCCACACGGCGTTCCGATTCGACCATGCGCTGTGACAGACGTTCGGAAATGCGCGCGATCTCCGAGCCCAGGCGTTCCAGCGCCTGGGCGTGGCTGCTTTCGGTGCGGTTGAAGCGCTGGTCGACGGTTTCCTGCACTCGGCCGACTTCGCGGCCGATGCGCTCGAACGCTTCGCGATGGCTGTCCTGGGCGGCTTCAACGCCGGCAACGCGGCGGTTGATCGTGTCGGCCACGCGCAGCACGTCCTGCCCCAGACGTTCGATGGCCTGGGCCGACCGGCGCTCGGACTGCTCCACACGCTCCGACAGGGTGCGCAGCAGCTGGTCGGCGGATGCAGCGCTACGATCCTGCAGGGCGTTGAAAAGTTCAGTGCGGCTGTCTTCGACGCGACGCGACAGGTCGCTGGCCAAACGCTTCAGCGAAGCGACCTGGTCCGGGTCGGTGACATCGCCGCGTTCTTCGGCCCGATTGAGGCGGGCATCAAGCGTCGTAAACGCCTGCTCCAGCGCGCGGATGGCCGTCGACGTCCGGGCCTCGGCCTGCTCAAGCCGTTCAGCCATGCGGGAGACAACCTTGTCGATCACGCCCTGCGCGGCGCGTTCCGGATCGCGCAGTTCCAGCTGGGCCAGGCGATGCGACAGGCCGACCATGTCCTCGCGCACGTCCTTGACGACGTCGCGATGGCGTTGCTCGCCTTCGTACAACTGGTTGGCCAGCTTGCCGAGCGCGCCTTCGACCGTACGTACGGTTTCCTGGACGGCCGGGTTCTTCAGTTGGGATTCCAACCGGGCAACGTGCTCACGTTCCTCGCGCAGGTGCCCGGACAGACCTTCCAGCCGCTCGGCCTGGGCGTCGATCAGGCGCTCGGCCTGTTCGAGCCGGCTCGCCAAGGCCTCGCGGCCTTCTTCGTGACGCTCCAGCGAGGATTGCAGGTCAAGTGTTTGCTCTTCCAGACGGTCACGCGTCTCTGCCTGGGCGGCGGCGAGACCGGCCTCGCTGCGCTCCAGACGGCCAAGCAGCGACTCCACGGCCGAGGACACACCGCGCACGGCGTTCGCGGAACGAGTCTCGGAACCTTCGATGCGCTCGCTTAAGGATTCCAGCGCATTAGCGACACGGCTCAGATCGCCTGAGCCGGCACGATCGCTTTCCTCGCGCGGGCGGCTGTCGAAAATCGAATGACGGCGCAGATCGGCCGATGAGAGTTCGCGCGCGGCCAGGGGACGTGCGCCGGAGGAAAACGGCGCGGCGCGGCGCGGCGCTTCGTCGATATCGTTCTGGGTTTCGCGGTAGAGAGGCGGGCGGCGGCGCAGAGGCTCCTGCGCCGATTGTTGCGGGGCTTCTTCACGCTCGCGTTCGCGGTTGATGGCCGCGCCGACATCCTCACCTTCGAGAATCATCTGGTTCAGCCATTCACCGAGCGTCATGCCGGAACGGCGCGCAAGATCCTTGGCGACTTCGCGCGCCTTGGCATCTATTCCCTTAACACTCCAAGGTGCGTTCGCGCTCATGCGATTCCCCTACCGGTACGAGCCGGAAACGTAAACCGCATTATGTAGAGTGTAAACCATTTGTTAACCGCTATATCTGGTGGTTACGCATTCTTCTGTGGAAACAGTAACGACGGTTTCGCTTAATTGGAGAAGGTGGGGCGCATACCACAATAGCCTGTCAGATGACAATTAAATCGCCTGTCGTCTTGCCGCAGCAGTTCCAGCCCTGCATATGGGGCTAATGCTGAGCATGCCCATTACCGTGATTCTGTTCACCGTTTCCAGTCTTTTGACGATTGGCTTCGGCTTCATGGGGGCGCGTCCCCACGATCTCCGAAGGACCGAACCGCGCATGATCCCGTGGCGCTTCCTGATGATGCTGTCCTTTGTCGCCGCGCTGGTCCTGCTGGTCCATCTGCTCAACGAAATGGGCTTCTCGACCGGCCACGACCGGCCTTATTGATCGCTCCGGCGTTCAACGCATCCCTTCGCGCTCCGCCGCCCTTGAACCGCCAGCCTTGAGTCGAATAATAGCCGGCAAGCGCCGCAGGTACTCTCGTACCTGCAAGCGCAGACTGCGTATTAGTCGGCCAAGGATGGCGCGTTCAAGCACCAGGAGATGATGGCTTTTTGCGCATGTATCCGGTTTTCGGCCTCGTCCCAGATAACTGACTGCGGACCGTCGATGACCTCGTCGGTCACCTCCTCGCCGCGGTGGGCCGGCAGGCAGTGCAGGAACAGGGCATCGGTGCGCGCCAACTTCATCAGTTCGGCATTGACCTGATAGGGCTGGAAGGCGGCCAGGCGTTCGTCGTGGTCGAGATCGCCCATCGACACCCAGGTGTCGGCCAGGACGACGTCGGCGCCTTCGGCGGCCGCGAACGGATCGTTCGTTACTGTCACCTTGGCGCGCGATTCCGAGGCAAAGACCATGGCATCGGTAGCTGGTTTATAGACGTCGGGGCAGGCGATGTTCAGCGTGAAGCCGAAGCGCGCGGCGGCGTGTATTAAGCTGTTGCAGACATTGTTGCCGTCGCCGATCCAGGCAAGCGTCTTGCTTTCGATCGCGCCGCGATGCTCCTCAATCGTCTGGATGTCGGCCAGGATCTGGCACGGGTGGCTGAAATTGGTCAGGCCGTTGATCACCGGAATGGCAGAGGCACGGGCCAGGCGCAGGACATCATCGTGCTCATTGGCCCGGATCATGATGGCATCGACCATGCGCGACAGCACCTTGGCCGTGTCTTCGATCGGCTCGCCACGGCCGAGCTGCATGTCGGATGCCGTCGAGATGATCGCCTGACCGCCGAGCTGGCGCATGGCGGCGTCGAACGAAAAGCGCGTGCGCGTCGAATTCTTCTGGAAGATCATCGCAAGGACACAGTCCCTGGCCGGCGCGTCCGCGTCAACTCGGCCCTTCGGCCAGCCCTGGCGCAGCTTCTTGCGCGCGTGGGCGTCGTCGACGATGGCGCGCAGTTCTTCGCTCGTCAGGTCGCAGATATCAAGAAAATGGCGGGTCATTCGGATAGTCCCTGTTGCTTCTGCCTCCCTTCCCTCCCCGTTCACGGGGAGGGGGGACCATCGCCTGGCGATGGTGGGAGGGGGAACCCCGTACTCCCAGAGCTTTTTTCTTAAACAGCCTCTCGCTGGCTGCCGTTATGCGGTTTCTTTTGCTTTCGCGGCTTCGCGCGCGGCCAGGAAGGTTTTTTCCAGAAGGCCGATCGCCTCGCGCGCCTCGTCCTCGGTGACATTGAGCGGCGGCAGCAGACGGACGCAGTTGTCCGAACCGCCGGCGATCAAAAGGCCGTTGTCGCGGGCCAGGGTCATGATCTCGCGGTTGTTCGGCTTGACCTTGATACCGACCAGCAGCCCCTTGCCGCGCACATCCTCGATCATGTCGGGATAGGCGTCGCGCAAACCGGCCAGTTGCTGACGCAGATAGCCGGAAACGCGATTGACGTTGTCGAGCAGTTCGGGACGGACGATCTCGTTGAACGCCGCCTGACCGACTGCCATGGCCAGCGGATTGCCGCCGAAGGTCGAGCCGTGGGCGCCGACGGTCATGCCCGCTGCCGCATCGCGCGTGGCCAGGCAGGCGCCGACCGGGAAACCGCCGCCCAGCGCCTTGGCGACCGTCATGACGTCGGGTTCGACGCCCGAATACTCATAGGCCCAAAGCTTGCCGGTCCGGCCCATGCCGCACTGGATCTCGTCGAAGATCAGCAACAGACCATTGGCATCACACAGGTCACGCAGCATC